>JAOUEG010000356.1 GCA_029858845.1 Chloroflexota bacterium
AGAATCTGTGCTTGCAGCCGTGCACCCAGTGATGTCCTGACAGAGATCGGGCACTCCAATCCAGTCCTCGGAGAAATCCCATTTCGTCAGGTAGTCGTAGGCGTGCTTGCCCTGCTTCGTTGTGCCGTAGTGGAACGTGACGGAATGGCTTGAACCAGGCTCGAAGTCGGTCAGCCAGACTCGCTGGACTGTCGCATCACCCTCCGGGTAGGTGGAGTTGTTCCCATTCAGGTTGCCGTTGATCCAGTGACACCCGGGATCGCTGCCCGTGTAGCCGTCACCCTCATCGTTCGCGCACTGGTCGTACGTGCCGATGGAGAGGTCAGTGAACGTCGTCGTCGCGCTGCCGGAGATCGGCCCGGTGGCGATGACGTTGTAGTTGCTGACGAACCAGGTCGGTAGCGAGAAGACGTCGGTCACGACGCCCTCGTCACTGGCGGTCACGGTGACGTCGCGACGCCAGCTGGACCCGTAGGTGTCGTTCGTGATGACCCGGACTTCCTCGCCGGCCGCCCAGTTCGTGCCGGTCAGGGTGACCGTCTCGCCAGGGGCGTAGTCCGCCTTGTCGCTGGCGATGGTGGGCGGGCCTGAGGGCTCGTAGACGACGACCGGCTCGACGACCGGGCTGGGCTCCTCGCTCGCCGGTGCCTCGCTCGCCGGTGCCTCGCTGGCGGCGGGTTCCTCGCTGGCAGCAGGCTCCTCCGTGGCCGGCGCTTCGGTCGCGTCAGGCTCCTCTGCGGCCGGCGGCTCGCTGGCGGCGGGCTCCTCGGTGGCAGGTTCCTCGGTCGCGGCCGGCTCTTCGGTCGCGGCCGGCTCTTCGGTCGCGGCCGGCTCTTCGGTCGCGGCCGGCTCCTCGGTCGCGGGGGGCTCTTCCGTCGCCGGTGGCTCGGTCGCGGGGGCTTCCGTCGCCGGTGGCTCGGTCGCGGTGACCTCCTCGGCAGCCGGGGGCTCCGACGGGGGCGCTTCGTTCGCCATGATCGCCATGGGCGCGACGATGGTGAAGACCAGGATGAATACCTGGAAGAGGATCGAGCCGCGCAGGGCAAGACGGCGCGCGCGGCGCCCGATCGCGTGGCGCCGGCGTCCGGGCGTGGTCGCCAGTGTCGCTTCCAGCTCCTCGACAAGATCAGCGGGCGGAACCACCCGTGTCTGACGTACGCGCATGCTCATGGCGAACCTCTCCTACCCGACCTACGACCTGACGACGACGTGAACAGCAGTTGCGAGACAGACCGGAGCCCCCGCGTTCAAGACACGAGGGCTCCGATCCGGTCTCGGGGACCGGCAGTGGGTGATGCGACCCGCGATGGGGCCGGGCGCGAGGCGATGCACGGACGCTGGTGAAGCCAGTCCGACCATGGTCGATACGTGGTCCCTCGCTCCTGGGAACTCGACGCGTATGACCCCGACGCCACCGCTCCCGCACTACGGGTCCGGCGTGGCGGGGGGTTTTCGTCCCTCCCGTTGATGACGCGGGCGCGCCCCCCGGCGCAGCGACTCGCGATCTGGTGGGTAAGGTGTACTACCCCAAAGGTCCTGGGTCAAGGACCGTCCCGGTCAACGGACCGTCAATATCGCGTTCTGTCCGGCAGGTGACATCAGCACGGTCGTGCAGCCGACAGGGCGTGTCAGGCCCGAGCGGGCGGCGGTTCCACGCGTCCCAGGCGATCCAGGCGGTCCACCAACTCCACCAGCCAGGCCGCGGGCGCGCCGCCGTGGCCGTCCATCTCGTCCGGGGACAGGCCGACGAGTGCCCGCCGCCAGGACGCTGCCCGGCTGATCGCGCCCAGCAGGCGGGCTCGCTCCGCCGCGGCGGCGAGGACATCCGGCGCGGCGATGTCCGACCACGCCTCGAGATAGATGTCGCGCAGCCGGATCAGCTCCGATCCGTGCTGGTCCAGTCCCGCGTGATACTCGATGGAGTTCATCGTGGACGTGAGCGTCCCGAACGGGTGCGCGACCGACGCGTCCCCCCAGTCGAAGATCCGATCGCCCTCACGGCCCACGAAGACGTTGCCGCCGTGGAGGTCGTCGTGCTGGATCGTGGCCGGGATCCCGGAGGCGGCCAGGTCCCCGGCCATCCTCGCGACGACCGGCAGCAGCCCGGGCAGGCGACGGCGCGCCTCCGCCGCGGCGGCGCCGTCCTCCTCGTCCGCGCGGTCCCAGAGTGCCGCGTCGCCGCCGAGTCCCTCGAGGAGGGCGGCCAGCCGTTCCGGCCGCCCGTCCGGCACGCCGAGCGCCAGGAGATCGTCCGCGCGGGCCTCCGTGGAGCGCTGCAAGGCGGCGTACCCGCGCAGGATGCGAGCCCACGCGTCCAGGTCGCGGTCCCCGGTGCCGTCCGGACGGGTGGCCCGCATCGTGGGTCCGCCGTCCGCGAAGAGGATCAGGGCGCGCCCGGGATCGGTCGCCACGGGCAGCATCGCGCCCCGGATCCCCCAGTCCCCGAAGGCATCGAGCAGTGGCCCCTCGTACCCGGGTCCCGGGGCGCTCGCCTTGCACCAGAACGGGCCGGCGTCCGCGGGGATCCGGAAGACGGTGGACCAGGGCCTGCGGTGCGGCTGGGTGATCCCCCCGGTCACCCGGTGACCGAGCCCCTCGAGCCGCTCGACGGCCCAGGCCAGCGTCGCGTCGCGCCACGCCGGGTCCGTCCACCGTCCGGTCATGGACGGGTGAAGAACTCGGCCATCGGCTCCCCGTCGCAGGCGAGCGCCAGGCAGTCCAGGCCGAAGGCGTCCTCGATCGTCCGCAGCAGCGAGAAATGGTCGT
>JAOUEG010000357.1 GCA_029858845.1 Chloroflexota bacterium
CGCGGGTGACACGCCGGGCGCGTCTGCCGCCCTGGATGCCTACGAATCGATCCTGGCGATCGCGACATCCGAGGCGGTCGAGGCCGGTGACGTCGTGGCGGCGGCGGCGTTGGAGGCCGGTGTCGCGCGCAACATCGAGGTCCTCAGCGCGCTCGCCGCCGAGCTGCGCGCCCAACCATCCGCCGCCATCGAAAGGGCCATCGAACGGGCGATCGAGCGAAGCGAGGTCGCAACGACCGCGATCGAGCGGGCCGAACCCACCAAGGCGGGAGGCCCACCCGGCGCGGCTGGTGCGCCCGGTATCGGCCCTCGGGCGGGTGACGATCTCGACGACGCGGACAGCGTGCCGACCTCGCGGCCGATCAAGCCCGGCAGGCCGACCGGCGATCCGGTCGCGGAGCCAACGCCTGCGCCGAGACCGGACGGGACACCGGCCGGCGGTGGACGGCCTTCGCAGCCGCCGTCCACCGGGTCGGCGGACGAGAGCCCCGAGTAGCCCGGCAGCCTGGGACGTCGACCAGCCTGGGGCGGACGCTGAGCGATCGTTTCGGGTAGGCTCCGCGGCGATGCCCAACCTCGATCCGCGACTCCGGCTCGACGTGCTCGGCGCGGGTCCCGCCTACACCGACCGTCCGGGCGCCGTGGGTGCGGCATACCTCGTTCGACACGGGTCGACGGCCCTCGTCCTGGACCTCGGGCAGGGAGCGTTCACAAGACTGGCCGGCACGATCGAACCCAGCACCCTGGACGCCATCCTCGTCAGCCACCTGCACCCGGATCATTTCGTGGACCTCGTCGCCATGCGGCATTACCTGCGCTGGGAGTTCCGGCCACACCGGCACCTGCGCGTGATCGGTCCCGCCGGGCTGGAGCAACGCCTCGATGCGCTCCACGGTGAGCCCGGGTTCTGCGCCGCCGTGCTGGACATCGAGCCCCTGACGGCCGGTTCGCTCGTGGTCGGCGACGCCCTGGTGGAGGCAGCGCGCATCCACCACACGGAGGACAGCTACGCGTTCCGGGTCTCGCGGCCGGGTGGCGGGACCGGCTTGGTCTACTCGGGCGACTGTGGCCGCGCCGAGGATCTGGACGCCCTGATCCAGCCCGGTGACACGCTGCTCTCAGAGGTCTCGTTCGGCCCCGGCCCGGCCGACCCGGATGCTGCCCATCTCGACGGGCCGGCGGTGGGCCGACTGGCCGCTCGGACGTCAGCCGGGCAGGTCCTGCTGACGCACCTCCTCATGGGCCACGACGACGACGCCACGATCGACAGCGTCCGCGTCCATTTCGATGGGCCGGTGACCCTCGTCGCGCCGGGTGACGAGTACGGGATCGGCGGCTGACGACCGCTCGGCATCCGACGCGCAGCGGCCGGTCCGGTCGGCGATCGCTCGACGGGAGGGCCGCCATCGCCTGAACGCCGACGGCCGGAGCGCGGCCACGACGATCGTGGCGCGCCCCGGCCGTTCGTCGCACGTGGGGACAGCGACCGGCACGAGTTGGGAGACGGAGGGCGGAGCACCTCACGGACTGCAAGGCGCTCCGCCCGGGTCTCGGGGACCCCGGAGGGATGGCCCGAGGTCGCACGCTCGCTGAGCTGGCGACCTCGGATGCAGCACTTACCGGCGGGCACGCTCCCTGACCGAGGCCGGCACCGGAGTGACGAACCCGATCACGAGGACGACCGCGGCAAGCGCGAGGAGGATGAGCATCAGGCTGAAGCCAGTGTTGCCCTGGCTCTGCTGGCCGTCGAGGGTATCCGTCGGCGGCAGCGTGATCTGCGGGGTCCCGGTCGCCGCGGCCGGGGTGGTGGGCACGTAGACCTCCGAGTCGTCGGAGTCCGGATCGGTCTGATCCGAGTCGATGCCGGCCACGTTGACGAGCGGCTGTGAGATCTCGGCGGCACCCTCGTCCACCGTGGCCTGATAGCTGACCGAGCCGTCCTGGCTCACCTCGGCAGCCGTCCAGGTCAGGGTTCGCGCGGCGTCGTCATACCCCTGGAACGTGAACTGGGCATCGCCCGTGGCGGAGCCGTCGACGTAGGTGACACCCACCGGCAGGACGTCGGTGATGACACCGTTCGTGACGGGGTCGGCCACGAGGTCGTAGTCGAGCGTGTAGGTGACCGTGTCGCCCTCGTCGGCGGTCGGCAGATCGAGAAGGGTCCCGTCCGGCAGCTCGAGGGTCTCGAGCGGCGCGTCGTTCGCCTTGTCGATCAGCAGCCCGAATTCGAGGATCACGACGTCAGCCGGATCGTCCGCCTCGGCAGGGTTCCCCTCGACCGTGACGCCGCGGGCGACCGCGATGTTGGTGGTGTCGACCGTGACCTCGACCGTCGCGGTGCAGGTCATGGACTCTTCCGGGGCGAGGGTCGTCTTCGGGCAGGTCGCCGTGAAGTCGTCGCCCGTGTCGGCCGGCGTACCGGCGTCGTCCGTGACCGTGACGTTCATGAGCGCCAGCGGCCCGGTGTTGGTGACCTCGTAGGTGTAGGTGACAGGGCCGGCCGGGGTGGAGAACACGGCTCCATCAGCGGCGCTGCCCGCGGTCTTGACGATGTCGATCTCGGGGAACTCCGGCGTGACGAGGGCGACGTCGGACGCGCACGGCGTGTCCTCGTCGACGCAGACCTCGGCCGTGTTCTCCTGGGGGTCGCCGGTGGCGGCCGGATCGATGGTCACGTCATACGTGATCGTGGCCGCCGGATCGCCGCTTGGCAGGCTGGCGAACGTCCAGGTCAGCGTGCTCCCGCCCCCGGAGACCGTGG
>JAOUEG010000037.1 GCA_029858845.1 Chloroflexota bacterium
CGTCCGGCGCCGCGGGATGGTCGCGGGCGTGTAGGCGGCGAGCAGCTCGACGGCTGCCGCGAACCTCTCGAGCTCGTCCTCGGAATTGAAGAAGCCGACGCTGATCCGGAGCACGTCGATGGCCGGAATGGTCCGGGTGATGGCGAAGACGCGGGCGCCGAGCTCCTCGCGGAGCTGGTCCGGGGTCCAGCCCGCGACCCGGAAGGACACCAACGTGGCCATGTGGTGCCGAGGCGTGATCACATCCACGCCCGGTATCGCTGCCAGCCGGTCCGCCATAGCGCACGCAAGCCGATGGCCTCGCTCGTAGATCCAGTCGAGCCCGACGTACATGCTCAGCCATCCGATCGAGCGGGCCATGCCGACGACGGAGGGCCGATGGAAGCCGGTCCCCTCGTACCGCCGACCGGTCGACCAGAATCGAGCGTCACCGGCCGGATCGATCTGCTCGAACGACCGGCTGCCGGCGTAGGTCGGGGCCACTCGATCGCGGGCGTGCCTGGACACGGCGACGGCGCCCGTGCCTTCGGGCCCGAGCAGCCATTTCTGGCCCGGGATCGCGTAGACGTCTGCACCCGTGGCTTCGAGGTCGATCCGGATGGCGCCCGCACTCTGCGCGCCATCGACCACCACGATCGCGCCATGCGCATGGGCGAGGTCCGCGATCGGCCGGAGGGGCATGACGGCCCCGTTCGTCCACAGGACGTGACTGATCACGACAGCCTTCGTCCGCGGATCGACGGCCGCCTCGAAAGCCGCCACGACCCGATCGTGATCGGCCCCGTCGCCGATGTCGAGGAATTCGATGTCGATGCCGCGGCGCGCGCGGATCGCGTGAAGCGCCCCGATCCCGCCGGGGTGCTCGGCGTTCGTCGCCACCGCCTTGTCGCCCGGTGCCCAGTCGATGCCGTGAAGACCGACGTTCATCCCGTCGGTCGCGCCGTGGGTCAGTCCGACATCGTCGACGTCGGCGGTTAGCAGGGCCGCGACCGCGGCGCGCGCCTCGTCCATCCGCTGCAGGGACTCAGCGAAACCTTCCGCCTGGGCGCGGCCGATGGAGAGTTCGCTCTCGGCCATCTGGGCCATCACCGCCGCTGTCTCCGATGGCAGAGGGCCACTGGTCCCGGTGTTGAGGTAGATGCCGGCGTCGAGCGCCGGCAGGACCGCTCGGACGGCGGCCAACCGGTCCGCTTCGTCCGGGTCGGAAGGGTTCACGGCCGTATCATAGCCACGATGTCTGGCCTGGCCCGCCCCGAACTCCTGGCGACCACCGAGTGGCTGGGCGAGCAGATCGGACGCTCGGGGATCCGGATCCTGGACGCTCGCTGGCGGCCAGATGGACGCGGCGCGGACGTGCATCGCGCCGGACGGATCCCGGGCTCCGTTCACGTCGATTGGCGCACGGAGCTCATCGATACCGACGAGTCCGGCGAAGCGCTGCGCCTCGCCAGCCCCGAGCGCGTGGCCGCGGCCGCGGAGCGTCTCGGGATCGGTGACGGGACGACCGTGGTCATCTACGACGACACAAGATCGCTGTTCGCAGCCCGCGTCTGGTGGACCCTGCGGGCGTACGGCATGGAGTCGGTCCGCATCCTGGACGGCGGGTTCCCGGCCTGGGAGGACGAGGGTCGCCCCGTGACGCGGAGCGTGCTGGAGCCAGGACTGCCCTCCTGGACGCTGCCGGCGAGGTTCACACCGCGCGGGCCCAATCGGCTCCTGCTCACGACCGCAGACGTCCAGGGGCTCCTGCTCTCACCCGACGTGACCCTGCTCGACGCCCGGGCGCCCGCCGAGTACCACGGACTGGAGGGCAACACCCGGCGGCTGGGCCACATCCCGGGAGCGGTCAACGTCCCGGTCGGTGGGATGCATGACGGCGGCAGCCAGCGCCTGCGCGATGGAGCCGGACTGCGCGATCGGCTGCACGCGGCCAACGTGAGCCGGGGCCGCCGGATGGTCACCTACGACGGCTCCGGTGTCTCGGCTGCCAAGCTCGCCTTCGTGCTCACGTTGCTCGGCCACGAAGACGTGGCCGTCTACGACGGGGGCTGGGCCGAATGGGGCAATCGACTGGACCTGCCGGTCGACCGCTAGGACGCAGACGCGGCCGTCGAGCGGTTTGAGGGCGTGGTCACGGGCCCGGGCCAGGGCCAGGGCCGGCCCCGGTGCTCCGGCCTCACCAGCCCGTGGGTTCGGCTTCCGGCCTGGCGGTGTCCGCGGCGACCGATTCGTCCAGCCCCGCCCACGGGTCGAGTTCCCGGTGCGGCGCCAGGATCTGCGCGAGCGCGTGATTGACCGCTACGAGGCCCGCCGTCGCTCGCGCCTCTCCGAGCGTGTCGGACCAGTACGTCGCATCGGTGACCGGCACGAACTGGCCGTGGAGCTCGGTCAGGGCCTCGCGCAGGCTGCGCTCCGGCAGGAGGTGGATCTGACCGGTGACCTTGAACGGCGGGATGGAGATGACCGCCTGCTCGATCATCTTGGGCGTGCGCAACTCCGGCAGGGGCTCGACGGCGTCATCCGAGACGACGAACAACACGGAGGCAAGATTGATCTGCGCGAACTCGGCGTGGATCGGCTGGCCGCGCGAACCGAACTCGTCGAACGAGACATCCGACAGCACGACGAACGGATCAGCGCTCTGGTTCAGGACATCCGAGACCCGGCGCTGGCGCGTCTCGATCGTCCCGTGGATCTGGAACGCATTGGTGTAGAGGGTCAGGGGGATCGTCCTCGACGTACCCGCGAGCGGATCGAACATGCCGAGAGCATAGGGGGCGCAGGCAACCGAGGGAAGGTCAGGTGGGCTTCGGCGGGACCGTTCTGGCGCTCGCGGTCACCAGCAGCTCCGCGCCATGCTGGAGCCCCTCGTAGAGCGCCGTGACGCTGGCGACCGTGTCGATCTCGTCGGGTGCCTTGTCGTGGCGAAGAGCCTTGATGCGCGGGAAGCGGAGGCTGAAACCGCTGGCGTGGCGGCGACTCCGGACGATGACGTCGAACGCGATCTCGACGACCACGATGGGCTCCACCTGACGGTACCGCCCGAACCGCGCGATCGTGTGCTCCTCGAACCACGTCGTCATCGACGCGATCTCGGCGTCTGTGAGCCCGCTGTAGGCCTTGCCGATCGTCACCAGGCTGCCCGTCTCGTCGTCGCGGACCGCAAAGGTGTAGTCACTGAGCACGCCGTGGCGCTTGCCGTGACCCGTCTCGACCCCGACGACCACGCAATCGATCGTCGCGAGCGCCTTCTTGATCTTCAGCCAGCCGAGCCCACGTCGACCCGGCGTATAGGGACTCGTCGGGTCCTTGACCATCAACCCCTCGTTGCGACGGGCGCGGGCTTCGGCGAAGGCCGCCTCGAGCGCGACGGCATCCGCAGCGACCGCGAGGTGCGATCGCAGGAACCGCCCGCCGCGGTCAACCGTCGGGAGCGGGATCCCGTCGAGGACCCTGCGGCGTGCGGCGAGGGGTTCGCGCAGCAGAGGCACGACGCGACGCTCGCCCGCGACCCCACCTCCGCCGTCGGCGCCGGCCGGATCGTGGGCCAGGACGTCGAAGGCCACGTAGATGACCGGCACCTCCGCCTGGATGCGCGCCGACGGGTCCTTGCGGCCGAGTCGCGCCTGGAGGCTGATGAACGGCAGGACCAGTTCGTCCTTCCAACCCAGGATCTCGCCATCCAGCACGCCGTCCCAGGTGATCGGCCGCACCGCATCGGCGATCTCAGGGAACTGGCCGGTGATGTCGTGGAGGTCTCTCGAGTAGAGCCGGACATCCGCACCACGCTTGTGCAGCTGGGCGCGGATCCCGTCGTACTTGTCCTCCACCCAGACCTCGGGGCCCAGGCGCCGGATCACCTCGCCGGCATCCTCGGCCGGTGAGGCGAGCATGAACTTGAGCGGGTGGAACAGGACCAGCTCGGCGGTCGACAGCCGGTCGTCACGAGCAAGGATCGCGACGCGACCGACGTCGCCGGTCAGCATCCCGGCCCACTTGACGTCCTCGAGCCGCCGGTCGAATGCCCGGGCGATCGCGGCTTCCACGAGCCCCTCGCGAAGGCCGATCCGCAGATCCCCGCCGAGGACCTTGATGATGCCGCGGGCCGTCTCCGGATCCGACCGAGCGATGAGGTCGCGAAGCAGGGAGGTCTTGGGGCCCGGGCCGGACGCCGACTCCATCGCGGCGAACACGGCAGCGACCTCCGCGAGGTCGGGGGCCTGCCCCGGATCAGGCGCGTGACCGGCCGCGCGCAGGACGTCCTCCACCGCCAGGCTGAGATCCGAATACCGGTCGTAGGCCTGGCCGAGCTCCTGTCTGGGTACGTGCGCGACGTCCGTGACGGCCGTGGAGATCGCCGACCAGCCGAGGCCGGCGGCGCGCTGGTCGGCCTCCGGGAACGGCCGGCCGGTGAGGAAGACAGCGGCGAGCGGGAGCTCGTCGGCATCCAGGCTGCCCAGGTAGGCCGCCAGCAGGGCCGTCTTCTCGGACGTCCGGGTCGTCGCCGCGACACGCTCGGTCAAGTCGCTCCAGCGGCGCATGAGCGCGATGGTATACGGTTCTACCGATGGCGCTTCGAGCGTGGTTCCCGGAGGTCCTGTGGGGGACTCGCGTCGTCCTGCGTCGCCACGTGCCGGAGAATCTTGCGGCGTTCCGCCGCTGGTATGCCGACCCGGAGATCGCGCGACTGGCCCGCTACCAGGAAGCGCCGATGCGGCCCGAGGAGATCGAGCGATTCTTCACGACCCGCGTCGTCGGCCCGGACGCGCTGGCGATGGCCATCCACGAGCGCGACGGCGACCGGCTGGTCGGCACCTGCGCCTTCAGCCAGCTCGACGGCGACAATGGCTCGGCGCTGTACCACATCACGATCGGCGAGAAGGACACGTGGGCCAGGGGCTACGGCACCGAGGCGACGACGCTGATGCTTGACCACGCATTCGGGACGCTCGGGCTGCATCGCGTCGCGCTCTTCGTGTTCGAGTTCAACGAGCGGGCGATCCGGGCCTATCGGCGGTGTGGATTCGTGACCGAGGGTCGGTCGAGGGAATCCATCTTCCGAGACGGACGCTGGTGGGATGAGCTGGCGATGAGTGTGCTCGAGTCGGACTGGCGACGGTCCCGCGCTGCGGGTGACCGCGGCGCCGAGGGCCGGCCCGCGAGCCCCGGCGAGGTCGGCCAGGAGATCCCGGCGACGGTGGCCTCGGGCCAGGAGCGCGCACCCGCCCGACCCGCTGCGGATCCAGGTCTGCTGCGGCGGACGATCCGGAGATTCTCATGAGCTCGGAGGGAGCCGGTGCCCAGGCGGCGCGCGCAGAGGTCCGCGAGTTGATCGCGGCGAAGGGTCACACCGTCGACAACGCCCGGGCGGCCGTTGCCCGGCTCAAGAGCGCGTTTGCAGACGGTTCGCTGGAGCGGACACCACAGCTGGATCTCTTCCTGGCCGACCTGGAGCGAACGCTGGACCAGGAGGCTGGCGAGAAGCTGGGGGGCAAGAGCGCGGAGGCTGCCCGCTTCATCCTGCGGGCCATCGATCGGGAGCTCGACCGCGCCTGACGGCTCCCCGACGACGCGGTATCCTGCCGCGGATGCGCTCATCCCTCGTCGTGTCGCGCTCGCGCTCGCCAGAGCCCGAACCCGATCCTGATCCTGAACCTCGGGGGCGTGTCCGGGTCAACCATCGGACCCCGGCGCCACTGCGCCTCTTGGTCGGGCTTGTCGTGCTCGCCATCGGGCTCGCCGCATGCGGATCAGCCGACCGCTCCCCGGCACCGTCGGCAACCTCCTCGCCGGCACCGGTGAGCGTGGTTGCATCGTCGAGCCCGACCCCTGCGCCCACCGCGACGCCCACGCCGGCCCCGACGGCGACGCCGGAGCCGACCCCAGTCAAGGTGCCGTCGCCACTCACCGGTCGCCTCGTCTCACCCAAGGTCGCCCGACGCCATCCGATCGCGGTGATGATCGACGACATCCGGGTAGCCAGGCCGCAGTCCGGCCTGAACTCGGCGGCCGTCGTCTGGCACGCGCCGGCGGAGGCCGGGATCCCCCGCTACATGGCGGTCTTCACGGACAAGTACCCCAAGTGGATCGGGCCGGTGCGGAGCGCGCGCGTCTACTACATCGCCTGGGCCTCCGAATGGAAGGCGGTCTACGCGCATTCCGGCGGTTCGCCGGCAGCCAAGCGACAGCTGAAGGCCAAGGGAGACGGCACCCTCGTCTACAACGCCGATGAGTTCCGCTATGGCGGCGGAGCGTTCGGCCGGATCCCGGAGCGCAGAGCCCCGCACAACGTCTATACCTCGGGGGCGCGGATGCACCGGCTGGGCATCCGGCTGGGGGCTGAAGACCAGGACTACGATCCCATCTGGACGTTCGCGCCCGATGCACCGCTGGAGGCACGGCCGTACGGCGGCACCATCCGGATTCGCTATCCGCAGAACACGGTCGTGTATCGCTACGACCGGGAGTCGAACCGCTGGATGCGCGGTGTGACCGGCGAGAAGCAGCAGATCGACGCCAACGACGACAAGCCGATCGGGCCTCGGAACGTCGTGATCATGTACGCCCAGTTCACCAACAGCGGCGACAGCAAGGGCCGGCTGGATGCCGACGTCATCGGCTCCGGCAAGGCGACGGTCTCGACCAACGGCCGGACCGTCGAGGGTGTCTGGAAGAAGGACTCCACGACGGCCCCAACGCAGTTCTTCACCGAGGCTGGCGACCCGATCCCGCTGACCGTCGGACAGACCTTCATCCAGGTCGTCGACATCGGCACGGACGTCACCATCAAGCCCGGATCGGTTACGCCGCCGGCGTCCCCGTCGGCTTCGCCGTCCGGCTGACACGCGATCGGAGGACCAGTGGCAGATCCGACGTCGAACGACCCGACCGCCCTCGACGACGCGGCCCACCGCGCCATCGCCGTGGCGTTGTTCAACCATGCCTGGACCCTGCTCGAGAAGTCGGATCGCTCGCCGGCCGAGACGGACGAGTTGATCGCTACGGCCCATGCTTCGAGATTCCACTGGAGTCGGGTGCATGACGCCGAGGCGGTCCGCCTGGCCCGCGGGGAGTGGCAGTGCTCGAGGGTCTACGCCGTCCTTGGTCGCGGCGAGCCGGCGCTCTGGCACGCGCGGCGATGCCTGGCTATCTGCGAGGAGTCCGGCGCCGGCGGCTGGGACATCGCGGCCGCCTACGAGGCGCTCGCCAGAGCCTCCGCCGTCGCAGGAGACGCCAAGGCGGCGGCCGGCTGGAAGGCCAAGGCCGTCGCATCCCTGGAGGCCATCTCGGACCCGGAGGATCGTGAGGTCATCGCGGGAGACATCGCCGACCTGCCCGTCTGAGCGCCCCCGCCTGGGCGACGTCACTCCGCGCCGCTAGAATCGGGCCCACGTCCCAGCCCGTCCGGAGCGCTTTCCCATGCCCGACCTCAAGACCGGCATCCTGCCCTGGAGCCAGGCTGCGACCTGGCCGGAGATGCTCGATGCCGCCAAGCGGATCGATCGTCTGGGCTACGACCACCTCTGGACCTGGGATCACCTCTACGCGATCTTCGGCGATCCGTATCAGCCGATCCTGGAAGGCTGGACGACCCTGGCCGCCTGGGCTTTGGCCACGGAACGATCCCGACTCGGCCTGCTGGTCGGCGCCAACCCGTTCCGCAACCCGGGCCTCACGGCCAAGACCGCGACGACGCTCGACCACATCAGCGGCGGTCGAGCCATCCTGGGCATCGGCGGTGCGTGGTTCGAGCTCGAGCACGAGGCGCATGGGATCGACTTCGGTTCCGGGTTCGGCCAGCGACTCGACTGGATGGACGAGGCGGTCGGAGCGATGCGCGCCGTCCTGGACGGCGAGGCGGCGACGTCGGAGGCCGGCGCTCACTACTCGTTCCGCGATCTGCGTCAGCAGCCGATCCCCGTCCAGCCCCGCCTGCCGATCATGATCGGCGGCAGCGGCGAGAAGAAGACCCTGCGCACGGTCGCGAAGTACGCGGACATGTGGAACGCCATGGGCCCGGTGGACGTGATGGCACGCAAGGTGGAGGTGCTGCGCGAGCACTGCGACGCCGTGGGCCGGGACATCTCGGAGATCGAGTTCACGCTCGGCGTCAAGCTCACGATCCGCGACTCGAAGGCGGAGGCAGAACGCGTCCGCTGGGCAGCCCTCGAGCACAACCGAACCCCCCGGGCCGAGGTGGCGGACGACGACACGTTCTGGGAGGGCTCGCCGGAGGAGATCGCCGACCGGTTGCGACCGTACGTGGACCTCGGCTTCTCGACGGTGATCTCGGAGCATCCGGCTCCGTACGATGTCGAGTCCCTGGAGCGCTTCATCGGCGAGGTCAAGCCCCTGGTCGATCGCGGCTAGGGAGGCGACACCAGGCGATACCCCCGCCGCATGAGGAGCTGCTCATGCCCTGCGGGCGGCCTCACCAGCGGACGCGGTCTGCCCGGCGACGCGCGGGCCGTCGGTCGTGCCGGACGGTTGGGCCTGGACCGCTGCCGGCCCCGATCCCAGGCGGGCCAGCAGTGGCTGCGCACCGAGCCGGGCCAGGGTCTCGCGGGCCGTCTCGATGGCCGCGGGCGCTTCCGCCATCTCGCGCTCGCTCGGGTCCAGCAGGGCCGCAAGGTCGATCGCGGCCATCGCCTCATCGAAAGCGAGGCCCAGCTGGCGCCAGCCGCGCAAGGCCTCGCGATAACCGGCGATAGCGTCCGCCCGGCGCCCTTCCCGCGCCGCGAGTCCCGCCCGCATCGTCACCGCATCCAGGGCGATGGCCCGGCCACGGCCGACCAACCCGTTGATCTGGTCCAGGATCGCGCCCCCGGCAGCCACATCACCGGCCCACAGCGAGGCGCGGGCTCCGAGCGGCAGGCTGATCGACGCGAAGTAGTTCGTGGTTTCCGCGCCCGATACGGCCTGGCGCCGCGCCTCGTCGAATCCTCCCTTTGTGAACGCGGCCCAGGCTCGCCCCCACGCCACGTACGACAGGTACTGCGTGTCTCCCTTGATCGCCGGGGCCAGCCGCTCTGCTTCGGCGAGGTCGGCACTGGGATCCCCCCCGCGCATCGCGGTCAGGATCGCCCGGTACACGTACATCTCGACGAAGTACTCGAACCCGCTGTCGTTGGCCAGCCACTCGTCGATCAGGGCGGCGGCCCAGTCCCATTCCCCGATCCGGATGGCGCATGAACAGGCATTGCCGACCATCAGGAAGCCATAGATCAGGGAGCCGCGACGGCTGGCGATCTCGAGCCCTTCCTTGGCCATCGTCAGGCCCGCCCTCGGGTCGGCGAACTGCTCGTAGAAGGTCAACGACGTCCGCGAATTCCGATCGACTTCCACGAGCCCGTTGGCGACAGCCATCGCATGCGTCCCGCGCAGGGTGATGAGTGCCTGACGGGGTCGGTCCATGCGATACAGGATCCCGGCCATCGTCGAGAGCGCGTGGGCCGTCTCGGGGAGGAGGTCCAGTCGCTCTGCGACGGGCAGCATCCGCTCGAGCAGGACGAGCCCCTGGGCGTCGTCGCGCCCGACATGGCTCCGGGCAAGCGCGAGCAGCAGCCGGACGCCGACGGCCGTCCCCTCGAGATCGGAGTACTCCTCCCAGGCGGGTTCGCTGATCTCGAGCAACCGATCGTTGTCGGAGCTGAACGTGCCGACCGTCTCCGCGTAGGCCGCTGTGGCCAGGGCGATGCCGACCCGATCGGCGAGCTCCCGCCTTGCCTCCAATGCGCCGAGCGCGTGGCGCTCCGCCACCTCGGCGTCGAGGCCCTCCAAGGCGGAGATACGGGCACGTTCGTGCAGCTCGGCGCGATCGGCGGCACCCGGACTGACCGCCAGGGCATGGTCGATGAACGTGATCGACTGAGCATGGGATCCGAGGGCGGCGGCGCGCTCGGCAGCCCCGCGCAGGGCGACCCGAGCCTGGGCCGCGAGCGCATCCGCCTCCGGGCCCTCGGTCGCGTACTCGTGCGCAGCGAGGTAGTGACCCGCCAGGGCGCCGGCCAGCTCGTCCGTCCCGAGCGATTCGAAGAACCGCGCGGCAGCCATGTGGCGGGTCTGGCGGTCACGCTTGGCCAGGGTGTTATAGGCGACCTCGCGGATGAGCGCCTGGACGAAGGCGTACTGGCCACGCTCGGGGCTGCGCGGGTCGGCCTCCTCGACGAGCAACTCCCGGCGGACCAGACCGCGAAGTCGGGGCTCGACGGCGTCAGGCGCGGCGCCGGCGATGGCCGCCACCCCGGCGAGGCTGAAGCTCTGGCCGAGCACCGCTGCGTCGGCCAGCAGACCCCGGTCGGAGGCGTCGAGTTCGTCGAGCCGCGCCGAGATCAGGCCGGTCAGCGTCTCCGGCACAGCCAGGTCGGACAGGTCGTCCACCGGCCGATAGACGCCGTCTTCGACGACCAGGCGCCCCTGGGCGAGCAACATCCGGACGGTCTCGACCGCGTACAACGGCACGCCATCCGCCCGCGCGACGATCGCCTCGCGGGCACCGGTCGCCAGCCCGGGAACCAGGCCCTGGAGAAGCTGATCCATCGCCTCGACCGGGAGGGGCTCCAGGTGGACGGAGGTGAAGCTGCGCTTGGCCGCGCCCCAGTCCGAGCGTCGATCCAGGAGCTCGGGTCGGGCAAGCGTGACGATGTAGAGCGGGATGTTCCGACTCCACTCCTGGAGATGGTCGACGAAGTCCAGCGTGCCGTCGTCCGCCCAGTGGAGGTCCTCGAAGACGAGGATCACCGGCGCCGTGGCCGCCAACCGCTCGAAGAACGTGCGCCACGCACCGAACAGCTGCTCAGAGGCGATCCCGGTCTCGACGCCGAGCAGGGACAGCATCGCCGGCTCGATCCAGCCTCGCTCATCCTCGTCCGGGACATGCTCGGCGAGCATGGCGGTGATCGCGGTCCGGGTCGCGGCCTGATCGTCCGTCTCGGCCAGGCCGGCGCGGCCACGGATCATCTCGCTCAGGGCCCAGAAGGTGATGCCCTCGCCATAGGCCGGTGAGCGACCGCGGTGCCACCACGCCGCACCAACGATCCCGTCGAGGTACTTCTCGAACTCCCAGGCGAGGCGGCTCTTGCCGATCCCACCGGTCCCCATGATGCTGATCAGCCGGGTCCGTCCCTCGCGCACGGTGGCGTGGTAGAGGTCCTTGATCAGGCGCAGCTCATCGTCGCGCCCCACGAACGGAGCCTCGAGGGTGTCGGTCCGGCCGCGACCCCCGCGCTCGGCCACCACCCGGGTCGCG
>JAOUEG010000358.1 GCA_029858845.1 Chloroflexota bacterium
GATGGGACCGATCGCCTGGACCCGCCTGGATTTCGACCTGGATGAGCCGGAGTTGGTGGCGGCGGTCCTCGAGCGGGACCGTCCGGAGGTCGTCGTCCATGCCGCCGCCTGGACCGACGTGGACGGCTGTGCTCGCGAGCCCGGCCTCGCGCTACGACGCAACGGGACGGCGACGGGTGCGCTCGCCCGGGCCTGCGCCGAGCGTGAAGTCGATCTCTGCCTGATCTCGACGAACGAGATCTTCGACGGTTCACGGACCGACGGCCTCGGGTACGCGCCGGACGACGAACCGTCTCCGTCGAATCCGTACGGCGCGTCGAAGCTCGCCGGTGAGCGCGAGGCGATCGACGCCTACGGCGCCACCGACCCGAAGGCGGGAGTCCTCGGCATCGCCCGCACCGCCTGGCTGTTCGGGCCGCCGGGGCGCGACTTCCCGGGCAAGATCGTGGATGCGGCGAACCGGGCCGTCGCCGCCGGTGAGCGCCTCCGGGTCGTGGGTGACGAGTGGGGCACGCCGACCTACGCCGCGGACGTCGCAGATGCGATCTGCGAACTCCTGGCGGAGGATGCCCACGGTGGCCTCCACCATCTCGTCAACGGCGGGACCGCATCGCGAGCCGAATGGGCCCAGGACGTCATCACCCGGATGGCGCTCGACGTGGCCGTCGAGGCCGTCCCGGCCGCGACATGGGCGCGCGCGTCGCAGCCCCCGCGCTGGGGCGTCCTCGAGCCGACCCCGCTCCCGAGCGGCGAGCCCATGCGCCCGTGGCAGCAGGCGATGGCCGACTACGCGCCGGTCCTGCGACGCGAGGTCGCCCGATGACCGGGGCCGTACCGTCGAGCCTGTCCGGTGTCCGGTACGGGACCGTCGCCCGGCACGAGGACTCGCGCGGTGCCTTCCGGGAGCTGTGGCGCGCCAGCGCCTACCCGGAGCCCGAGCGATTCGTCCAGGCGAACCTGTCGTCGTCGGTGACCGGCGTCCTCCGGGGTCTGCACCTCCACCGGCGCCAGCTCGATCGATGGATCGTCGCGTCCGGTCGTGCCTTCGTCGGGCTCGTCGACGTGCGGCCCATGCTGGCGCCGGATGCGCACGGCGTCGGCCCGCTCGTCGAGACGCGCGAATTGCTCGCAGACGACTGGGTCGAGATTCCGGCCGGCGTCGCCCACGGGTTCCTGGCGCTCGAATCGCTCGATCTCATCTACCTCGTGACGAACGAGTACGACGGCACGGACGAACTGGGCTTCGCGTGGGATGATCCGCTGGCATCCGTGCCATGGCCGCCCGCCCCGGCCACGCCGGACGGGAGGCCGATCCTGTCCGAGCGCGATCAGGCGAACCCGCCGCTCGCCGCACTGGTGGAGCGCCTGCGCGGCTGACCCGAGCGACGTGGTCTCGCGGGCCGGGACGCCGTTCGGTCCGCAGGCCGCACCCGTCGCCGTCGCGTCGGTCCTGCGGTGTCACCTGCCACCGCACGTCGAACACCACCGGACTCGCCCTGACCCCACGGGACCGTGCCCACCGGGACCGTCGCCTGCCCGAAGGGGCTAGTGAGCCCCGGACCATCCCGCGATTGAGTCGGGACCGCCCTGCGGCGAGGCTCGGGTCAACCGATCCCCCGACCCTCATCCGCGGAGTCGTCGTTGAACCCGTTGCGTCCGTCCCTCCTCGCCCTCGTCGCCGCCCTGCTTGTCGCGATCGGCGCGGCCCTGCCCGGGGCCACGACGGTGCCCGACGCCCGTGCCGCGGGCGGCGACGGGCCGAAGGTCGTGATCGTCGTCGGTGCGACGCACGGGACGACGGACCGGTACCGGTCCTATGCGGATGCCGCCTATGCCGAGGCGATCAAGTACACCTCCAACGTGGTCAAGGTCTACAGCCCCAACGCGACCTGGTCGGCGGTCAAGGCCGCGGCCAAGGGCGCGTCGATCCTCATCTACTTCGGCCACGGCAATGGCTGGCCCAGCCCGTACACCTACGATCCGAACTACACGACCAAGGACGGGTTCGGGCTGAACTCGAGTGCCGGCAACGGCGACTACAACAACAAGTACTACGGCGAGCCGTACGTCGCCTCGCTGGAGCTTGCCGACAACGCCATCGTGATGCTCCACCACCTGTGCTACGCATCCGGCAACTCCGAGCCGGGGCAGGCGGAGCCCAGCCTGAGCACGGCCAGGAAGCGCATCGACAACTACGGGGCGGGCTTCCTCCGGTCCAAGGCGCGAGTCGTCCTGGCCGATGGCCATCGAGGGCCGGCCGACTACCTGCGGGCGATCTTCACGACGAACCAGACGATCGAATCGCTCTGGCGCACGGCGCCGGGCGCGAACGGCCACGTGTCGTCCTTCGCCAGCACGCGAACGTCCGGGGCAACGGCGTTCATGGATCCGAACACCACGTCGTCCGGCTACTACCGGTCGCTCGTGGGCGATCCGACCCTGACCACCAAGGAGATCACCGGCGGCTTCGTGGTGCCGGGCCGCGCGGCTCCGAAGGTCGACGGCGCGCCGCTGTACGACGAGATCCCGACGCTCGTCGAGACCGCCTCGGTGCTCGAGCCGTCGAGCACGCTGCCGGCGTCGACGCGACTGACGCTCCTGGAGAAGGTCGCAGGCTCCGGCGACAGCGCCGTCTTCCAGGTCGAAGGCCTGGACGATCCGTCCCTGTCCGGCTACATGCTCGCGCGCGACCTTGAGCCCCGAGACAGCCTGCCTCCGGCGCTCATCGGGATCACCGGCGGGGAAGGC
>JAOUEG010000359.1 GCA_029858845.1 Chloroflexota bacterium
TACGCCGCTCGTGTTCCGCCTGGTGGATGAGTGGTACATCAGCATGGGCCCGGTCTACGACCAGCCGCGCGAGACGCTCACGAAGGAGCAGGTGGACGGAAGCCTCCGCTACCAGATCATGGAGGTCGTCGACCGGATCCGCTGGATCCCCGACTTCGGCTACGAGCGTGAGCTCGACTGGCTGCGCAACATGCACGACTGGATGATCAGCAAGAAGCGCTACTGGGGCCTGGCTCTCCCGATCTACGACTGCACGGCCTGCGGCACGGTCGATGTCATCAGCGGCCGCGATGAACTCCAGCGACGGGCGGTCGCGGGTTGGGATCGCTTCGAGGGTCACACGCCGCATCGCCCCTGGGTGGACGAGGTCCGCATCGCCTGCCCGCACTGTGGCGCTGCCGTCGAGCGCATCAAGGACGTCGGCAACCCGTGGCTCGATGCCGGCATCGTGCCGTTCTCGACGCTCCATTTCCGCGAAGAGCCGGACTACTGGCGCCGCTGGTTCCCGGCCGACTTCATCACCGAGAGCTTCCCGGGCCAGTTCCGGAACTGGTTCTACTCGATGCTGGCGATGTCCACGGTGTTGCGGCGCGAGGAGCCGTTCCGGACGATCTTCGGCTACGCACTCGTGTTCGGCGAGGACGGCCGCCCCATGCACAAGAGCTGGGGGAACGCGATCGATTTCGACGAGGCCGCCGAGCGGATGGGCGTGGATGTCATGCGCTGGATGTTCGCCCGGGCACGACCGGAAGAGAACATCCCGTTCGGATGGCACGCGGCGGATGAGGCGCGACGGGAATTGCTCGTTCTCTGGAACGTCTACGCCTTCTTCGTGACCTACGCGCGACTCGCGGGCTGGACGCCGGATCCGGCGCCCCCGCCGATCATGGAGCGCGCGCCGCTGGATCGCTGGATCCTGTCGCGCGCGGCGAGCACCGCGGCCACCGCCGAGGAGCGACTCCGGGACGTCGACGCGGTGGGCGCGACCCGGGCGATCTCGTCGTTCATGGATGGCCTGTCGACCTGGTATCTGCGCCTCTCGCGCCGCCGGTTCTCCCGGTCGGACGACACGAGCGATCGTGCCGCGGCGTTCGCGACGCTCCATGAGGCGCTCGTCGCCACCTCGAAGATGCTGGCGCCGATCCTGCCGTTCCTGGCGGACTCGATGTACGGCAACCTCGTCCCCACGGTTGACGCCGGAGCCCCTGACAGCGTGCACCTGACCCGTTGGCCGTCCGCCGACCTCGCCGCGTATCGCGACGAGCGCCTGGAGCGGTCCATGGATCTCGCCCAGCGTGCGGTCGATCTGGCGAGGACGCTTCGCAGTGCCAACCGGCTGAAGACTCGCCAGCCGCTCGCTCGCGCCTGGCTCGCGATCCCCGATCGCGGCGATCCGCTCGACGCGGCACTGCTGGAGTTGATCGGTTCGGAGATCAACGTTCGGGTGGTCGATCCGATCCCTGATGGCTCTGATCTCGTCGAGCGACGCATCAAGGTCCTGCTGCCCAAGGTCGGCAAGCGCCTCGGAGCGGCGATCCCGGCCGTGATGGCCGCCGCCCGCGAAGGCGAGGTGGAGTTCCATGGGGACGGAAGCGTGACCCTGGCCGGCCACCGCCTGACATCCGACGAAGTCGAGGTCCAGGCGACACCCAAGCCGGGCATGGCGGTCGCCGAGGACGACGGTCTCGTCGTGGTCCTGGACACGGAACTTACGCCGTCGTTGCGGGCCGAGGGCGATGCCAGGGAGCTGGCGCGCGCCATCCAGGACCTGCGGCGCGACGCGGAACTGGACCTGGATGACCGCATCGAGTTGTGGGTGGTGGACCTCCCGGAGGCGGTCGCGGCGCACATGCCGGGGATCCTCGCCGACACCCTGGCGGACCTGGCGGCCGGAGAGGTGCCGGCATCCGCGCATCGCTCGACCGTCGACCTGGAGTCCGGACCGGTCCGGATCGGCCTTCGGCGGGTCGGGTGACATCCGCGATGACTCGCCAGCGACCTCGCTGGGGGCTGTTCCTTGGCCTGGCCGCGACGGTCGTGGTCGTGGACCAGGTGACGAAGGCGTGGCTCGTGGGACGGCTCGCGCCGGGGGAGCAGCTGGAGATCGTGGGCGATCTGCTGCGCATCGTCCATGGCCGGAACGACGGGGCGATCTTCGGCCTGTTTCGGGACCAGGCGTTCCTGTTCGCCCTGGTCTCCCTCGTCGTCGTGGGCCTGATCGTCTGGTATCACGGCAGCGCGGGACGCAGCACCCTCCTGTCGGTCGCCCTCGGACTGCTCCTGGGTGGCGCGATCGGCAACATGATCGATCGGTTCCGCTTGGGCTATGTCGTCGACTGGGTGGACGCCGGGATCGGCGACATCCGGTTCTATACGTTCAACGTTGCTGACAGCGCGATCACCGGGGCGTTCCTGCTGCTCATCATCATCACTCTCCTGCCGTCGGTGACCGGACGACGCGAGCTGAACGGATCGACCGGGACCGGCGATGCCTGAGGCGCCGGTGGCCGCGGGTATCCGGAAGGTTCGCATCCCTGAAGGTGCACCCGGTCGGGTCGACCGTTTCGTCGCCGATGCCACCGGTCTGTCCCGCAGCCACGTGCAGAAGCTCATCTCGGCTGGGCGCCTCACGACCGGCGGCGAGGTCCTGCGCGCGAACACGATCGTCGTTCCTGGGACGGAAGTGATCCTCGACGTCCCGGAACCGGTTGCCCTCGACCTGGCCCCGGCACCGGAGATCGCGCTG
>JAOUEG010000038.1 GCA_029858845.1 Chloroflexota bacterium
TATGGCCTTCTCTGTGGCGATGCTCGCGGTGGACAGGATCCCCCAGCGCAGGACGTTCATGGCCGGCTCAGCCCCACGACGTTTCGGTGACCGGCCGGAACGCGACTTCGAGGATCCGGTGCGTGCGCGGGCGGGTGAGCACGAACATGACGGTCTCGGCCACGTCCTCGGGCTTCATCATCCCGGCCAGCGCGGGCATCTCCGGCGTCCGGCCGCGGCCCATCGCGAAGTCGGTGGCAACCCCACCAGGGCAGACATTGGTGCAGCGGACACCCTGCTCGCGGAGCTCGTGGTCAAGCGCCCGCGTGAGGCCGACCTGGGCGAACTTCGACGAGCAGTAGACCGCCTCCAGGGGCAGTCCCCGTCGCCCGGCTTCACTGGCGATCATGACCAGCTCCGCGGCGTCGCTCTTGACCAGGTGGGGGAGCGCGGCACGGACCGAATAGATCGCGCCCTTCACGTTGACGTCGATCATCTCTTCGAGGGCCTCCGCGGGCAGGTCCAGGAACGGCCCGTAGGCGCCGACCCCCGCGTTCACGATGAGGATGTCGAGCCGCCCGAACCGCTCGACGGTGGCCGTGACGATCGACTCCAGCGACTTCGGATCGCGCACGTCCGTCGGCTGCGCCACGCTGCCGGCGATGCCCAGATCGTCCCCACTGCGAGAGGCAAGCGCAAGCTGGACGCCAGCGGCATCCAGCGATCGTGCGACGGCCGCGCCGATCCCGCGGCTTGCCCCGGTCACGAGGGCCACCCGGCTATGCAGATCGTTCATCGTCCGCTCCTCCGCTGGGCCGGATGGCCTGTTCGTTGCCGTGGCGTGCCGGCCGCGCGCCTCAGCTGGCACCGCATGGCGGTGCGATGGCTTGACACGGTGGTGTCCTTGGTAGAGTCTCGCACAATCATTTGGAAGAGAGGAACACAAACCACGTGACCCTCGGTCGGGACGAGCTCGGACATCGCAGTGAGACGGTTCGGCGCGCCAACCTGAGCGCGATCGTCCGTGCGTTGCACGAAGATGGCCCGCTGTCGCGATCCGATCTCGTCGGACGGACCGGCCTCACCCGCAGCGCGATCCGCGCATTGATCGGCGAATTGGCCGCCGGAGACCTCGTGCGTGAGAGCCCGGCGACCCTCGACGGGACGCCCGGCCGCCCATCTCCGCTCGTGCAGCCGGATCCCGAAGGTGCCTTCGCGCTGGCCCTCGAGATCGCCGTCGATTCCCTTGCCGCGGCGACCGTGGGACTGGGCGGACGCGTATTCGACGCGATCCGGACGGAGCTGGCCCCGGGCCGGACCGACGTGGACGACATCGTGGCCGACCTGGCCGACCTGGCGACCTCCGTCCTGGACCGGCGTCCGTCGCCGGCCGGGCTGGCGGGCGTGGGGGTCGCCGTCGTCGGTGTCGTCCGTCGCGATGGCCTCGTGTCCATGGCGCCGAACCTCGGTTGGCGGGACGAGGCCCTCGGTGAGCGACTGGCGGGCGCGCTCGGGACGGTCGTCCCGATGGTCTTCGCGAACGAGGCAGATCTCGCCGCGCTGGCAGAGCACCGGCGCGGCGCGGCGCGCGGCGTGGACGACGTCGTCCTGGTGTGGGGATCCGTGGGCGTGGGCGGCGGGCTGATCGTCCGTGGCGAACCACTCACCGGGGCGGCCGGCTACAGCGGTGAGGTGGGCCATCTCCCGGTCAATCCGGCCGGGGTCGCCTGTCGCTGCGGCTCGACCGGCTGCTGGGAGACGGAGGTCGGGACGGGCGCGGTCATCCGTCGCGCCGGCTACCCGGCGGAGGGCGGCCGGGAGGCCCTCGAAGCCGTACTACGCCAGGCGGAGGAGGGCTCGCCGCGGGCCATCGGCGCGCTGGCCGAGACGGGTCGCTGGCTCGGCATCGGACTGGCCGGCCTGATCAACATCCTGAATCCGCGCCTCGTGCTGATCGGCGGCCGGCTCGCGCCCACGTACCCGTTCGTTCGCGCGACGCTGGAAGCCGAACTCGACCGACGAGTCCTGCGCGCAGCGCGCCAGTTGGTGCGGGTGACCCCCGCCTCCCTCGGCCTCGATGCGCCGCTTCTTGGCGCGGCGGAACTCGCGCTCGAGCCGCTGCTCATCGACCCGGCCGCCTGGCTGCGTCCGCGCGGGGTCATGACCGAACTCGAAAGTGCCTGAACGCAGCCGGAGGAAGGAGGATCCGATCAGCGTCGACCCCATCTCCCGGGCCCCACGGGAGGTGCCGGAAAGGTAGCCGAGAGTGTTAGCCTATTGACCGACATCGAGCCTAGCGGCGAACTCTCGCTATCGAAAATCGGGGTGGATCATCGTAGGAGGAGAGCACACCATGTCCATTCGCAAGTTGGCAGCGCTCGGGTTGAGCGCCGCCTTCGTGCTGGGAGCCTGCAGCGACAGCGGCTCCAGCGCGGCGCCGAGCGGCGCGGCGGCGGCGGATTGCACCGTCGGCGTCTCGTGGAACAACTTCCAGCAGCCGCGCTGGGCCGCGGCCGACAAGCCGAACATCCAGGAGACGGTCGAAGCAGCCGGCGGCAAGTACATCGATGCCGACGCAAACCTCAGCAACGAGCAGCAGCTGACCGACATCGACAGCCTGATCAACCAGGGCGCCAACGTCCTGATCCTGCTCGCCCAGGACACCGAGGCGGTCCTGCCAGGGGTCCAGAAGGCAAAGGACGCGGGCATCCCGGTCATCTCCTATGACCGACTCATCGAGGACACGGCCGCGCTGTACATCACGTTCGACAACGTCGCCGTCGGCGAGGCCGAGGCGAAGGCCATCCTCGAGAAGGTGCCGACGGGCAACTACGTCCTGATCAAGGGCGACCCGGGCGATCCGAACGCCTCGACGTTCCTGCCGCAGGGCTGGGACAACGCCGGCCTTGCCGACAAGGTCGCATCCGGTGACATCACGATCCTCGGACCCGCCGAGGGGACCTTCACTGACGGGTGGAAGACCGAGACGGCCCAGAAGAACATGGAAGCGATCATCGACCAGGCCAACGCGTCCGGTCAGAAGATCGACGCGATCCTGGCCGAGAACGACAGCACGGCGCTCGGCGTCGTGGCTGCCCTCACCGCCAAGAGCTACGGCTTCCCGCCGCTCAGCGGGCAGGATGGCGACCCCGCCAACCTGAACAACGTGGCCCTGGGCAAGCAGTATGTCGATGTCTGGAAGAACGCCAACGAACTGGGCAAGGCCGCCGGCCAGTTCGCGATCGATCTGTGCAACGGCACGGCGATGAGCGATCTCTCCCTGCCCGACGGCTTCATCGACGCCTCCGTGGCGCCGGCCGCCGGGCCGGCGGTGCAGGACTTCACGACGCCCGGCGGCAACGTGGTCAAGTCCCTCATCCTCCAGCCGACGCCGATCACCGCCGAGAACCTCGACGTGGTGATCAATGCCGGTTGGTGGGCCACCAAGGACGACATCTGCAAGGGTGTCACCGCCTCGGATCCTGGCGCGTCCGCTTGCGGTCTGTGAACACCGCCGCCTAGGCTAGCCGTACCACCTGCGCCCCCGGTTCACGCCGGGGGCGCAGTCGAATCGCCCGCAGGACCAGGAGGGCCACCCCGTGACGAATCTGGCGGAAGCGCCGAGTCAATCGGGTCAGCAACGTCCCGGCACCGTCACCTCGATCCGTCGGCTGATCGCGCAGACCGAGATCGACGTTCGGCTGTTCGGCATGCTGGTGGCCCTGGCGGTCATCCTGCTCACGTTCAACGTTCTGACCGATGGCACCTTCCTCCGGCCGACCAACATGGTCACGCTGTCCGTGCAGGCCGCAGGGATCGCGATCATCGCGACCGGGATGGTCCTCGTCATCGTGTCCCGGAATATCGACCTGTCCGTTGGATCGCTGGTCGGCTTCGTCGCGATGTCATACGCGCTGCTGATGACGGACTGGCTGCCCCTGCTGGGCTTGGGCCCGGACTTCCCGTTCCGCTGGGCGATCGCTCTGGCCATCGGGATCGCGATCGGCGCGGGGTTCGGCGCCCTGCAAGGGTTCATCATCGCGTATATCGGGGTTCCGTCGTTCATCGTGACCCTGGGCGGGCTGCTGTCGATCCGCGGCCTTGTCTGGTACCTCTCCAACGGTGCCGCGATCTCGGGGATCGATCGCAACTTCCAGCTGCTTGGTGGCGGTGCGCAGGGGTCGATCGGGGGCACGCTGACGTGGGTCGCGGCGATCATCGGCTGCATCGCGATCGTTGCATTGCTGGTGAACGGTCGCCGTCAGCGACGACGGTTCGACTTCCCCGTTCGACCGATGTGGGCCGAGGTGCTGCTTGCCGGCGCCGGCTGCGTCGCGGTGCTCGGCCTGGCAGCGTTCGCCAATGCCAACCTCTGGCCGACGGGCCTGGCCAACCGGATCGCGATCGAGCAGGGCTGGGGCGAGGCGCCGGAGGGTGGGTGGCAGATCGCGACCGGCCTCCCCATCCCGATCCTGCTGGTCATCGGCGTGGGTCTCGTGATGACCTGGCTGGCCACTCGCCGACGGTTCGGCCGGTACGTCTACGCCTACGGCGGCAATCCCGACGCCGCGGAGCTGGCCGGCATCAACACCCGCCTGACGATCCTCAAGACGTACGTGGTGATGGGCATCCTGTGCTCCATCGCCGCGTCGATCTCGGCGGCGCGGCTCAACGGAGCGACCCTCGACATCGGCGTCAGCTACGAGCTGTATGTGATCGCCGCGGCCGTCATCGGCGGTACCTCCTTCAGCGGCGGCATCGGGACGATCAGCGGGGCCATCCTGGGCGCATTCGTGATGGCCTCGCTCTCCTACGGCCTGAGCTACATGGGCGTGATCTCACCTGGCCAGAACGTCGCCGCCGGGATCGTGCTCATCGCCGCGGTCGGCTTCGACACCTACAACCGCCGACGCGGCTCATGAGCAGGGAGGGCTGACCCGTGACCGTCGCGGAACGCACGCCACTCGTCGAGTTGCAGCACATCAGCGTCGCCTTCGGCGGCGTCCACGCCGTGCGCGACGTCTCGATCGACCTCTACGCCGGGGAGGTCGTCGGGCTCGTGGGCGGCAACGGCGCGGGGAAGACGACGCTCATGCGCGTCCTGTCGGGCGCGCACCCTGCCGATTCCGGTGAGGTCCACGTAGACGGCAAGCGCGTCAAGATCACCAATCCGAGCGACGCCAAGCACTACAACATCGAGACGATCTATCAGACGCTCGCGCTGGCCGAGAACGTCGACGCCCCGGGCAACCTGTTCCTGGGTCGTGAACTCACGACCCGACTGGGCTCACTCGACGATTCGGCGATGGAGGCGGAAACCCGCAAGGTGATGGGCCGCCTCAACCCCAACTTCAAGAACTTCAAGCAGCCGGTCCAGTCATTGTCCGGCGGCCAGCGCCAGGGCGTCGCGATCGCGAGGGCCGTCCACTTCAACGCGAAGATCCTGATCATGGACGAACCGACGGCCGCGCTCGGCCCGGCCGAGACAGCGCAGGTCCGCAACCTCATCCGGCAGCTCAAGGACGAGGGGATCGGGATCTTCCTGATCAGTCACGACATCCACGACGTGTTCGACCTCTCGGACCGGATCGGCGTGATGTACCACGGTGAGATCGTGGACATCGTCGAAAAGGCCACGGTGACGCCGGACGACGTCCTGGGCATGATCATCCTCGGCAAGAAGCCTGGCGAGGTCACCGACACGGACAAGGCGGCGATCGAGCTTCGAGGCTGAGGACGCCCGGGGCGGATCATTCGGACGGAGCGATCCGCGGTCGACCTCAGAGCCGGTGGAATGTCGGCGCGAGAGCTGGATACAGGTCGCGGTAGCGTTCGTGGGCCATCGCGTAGCGCGCCCGATCGGCGCCCGGGCTCGCCGCAGGCGTCACGACGACCAGCGCTTCGGCCGCGTCGACAACCTCCTCGTACCACCCGGCTCCGACGGCAGCCAGGATGGCGGCCCCGAACGCCGCGCCCTCGGTCGTGCTGACGGTGGCGACCTCGCTGTCGAGCACGTCCGCCAGGATCTGTCGCCAGAGCGCGCTGGCGATCCCGCCGCCGGACGCCCGGACCTGGCTTGGCGCCGGCATCCCGGCGGCGATCATCAGGTCCAGGCCATCACGCAGGCCGAAGGCGACACCCTCCAGCACCGCCCGGATCATGTGGCGCCGATCGTGGGTGACGGTCAGGCCGACGAAGGCGCCGCGGGCGAGCGGGTCGGGGTACGGACTGCGTTCGCCGGTCAGGTAGGGGAGGAAGAGCAGGCCGTCACTGCCGGCCGGGACCATCTCCGCTTCGCGGGTCAGGTCTCCGTAGCCGACCCCCGGGGCGAGCGCGTCGCGGAACCAGCGCAGGCTCCCGGCGGCCGACAGCATCACGGTCATCAAGTGCCAGCGACCGGGGACGGCATGGCAGAACGCATGCACCTGGCCGCGCGGGTCCCGGAGTGGCGCATCCGTGGTCGCGAAGACCACGCCGGACGTCCCCAGAGAGAGCGCCACGATGCCGGGCGAGACGGCCGCGACGCCGACCGCATTGGCCGACTGATCGCCGCCGCCGGCCACGACCGGCGTCCCGGCACGAAGACCGGTTGCCGCAGCGGCGTCCGCGGTCAGTGACCCGGTGATCTCGGGCCCCTCGAACGTCCGGGGCATCCATCCGGGGTCGATGCCGAGGGCCTCGAGGATCTCCCCCGACCAGTCGCGTGCCGCAAGGTCGAACAGCAACGTTCCCGCTCCGTCCGCCTTGTCCAGCGCGTACTCGCCCGTGAGGCAGAGGCGGACGTAGTCCTTCGGCAACAGGACGTGGGCGATGCGGCGCCACACGTCCGGCTCGTGGTCGCGTACCCACAGGAGTTTGGGCGCCGTGAAGCCCGGCAGTGCATCGTTGCCGCTGATCGCGATGAGTCGCTCCGGTCCGATGGCTCGCCGGATCTCGTCGCACGCTTCGCCGGTGCGCTGGTCGTTCCAGAGGATGGCGGGGCGCAGGACCTTGCCCGCGTCGTCAAGCAGGACCAGGCCGTGCATCTGGCCGGTCAGCCCGACGGCGACGACGTCGGAGCCTGCGACGCCCGCGGTCGCCAGCACGGACCGGATGGCCGCCACCGTGCCGTCCCACCAGAGGCCGGGATCCTGCTCGCTCCAGAGCGGCCGGGGCACGTCGTAGCCGTACTCGGAAAGGCCGATCCCGACGACGCTGCCGGACGCGTCGACGAGGACCGCCTTCGTGGCGGTCGTCGAGCTGTCGATCCCGATGACGTAGGTCATCGGATCAGCGGTCGACGGCCCAGATGTGCCGGTTGACGAGGTTCTCCAGTCGTTCCTGGCTGCCCGAGGCGCGGCGCGGCTCGATGCTGCCGTCGGCGACGCGTGCCTCCAGCTCCGCGAGCGTGAGAGAGCCGCCGAGGATGGCGCTCCCGAGGTCGCCCTGCCAACCGGCGTAGCGCGCCTCGCGCAGTCGCTCCAGCTCGCCGGACTCCAGCATGTCCGCGGCTGCGAGCAACGCCATGGCCAGCGTATCCAGGCCACCGATGTGCGCGTGGAACAGGTCGATCCGATCGGTGCTCTGGCGCCGAAGCTTGGCGTCGAAGTTGAACCCGCCCGGAGCGATGCCCCCGCTCCGCAGGATCTCGTACAGCGGCAGCGTGAGGTCCTCGACCGAGTTCGGGAACTGGTCGGTGTCCCAGCCGTTCTGCGGGTCGCCACGGTTGGCGTCGATGCTGCCGAGCATCCCGGTCGCGGCCGCGACGGCGACCTCGTGATGGAAGCTGTGTCCGGCAAGCGTGGCGTGGTTGGCCTCGATGTTGGCGCGGTACTCGCCTTCGAGGCCGTGCCGGACGAGGAAGCCGAGCACGGTCGCCACGTCGTAGTCGTACTGGTGCTTGGTCGGCTCCATCGGCTTCGGCTCGATGAGCAGCTGGCCCGTGAAACCGATGCGGTGCTTGTGCTCGGCGACCAGATGCAGGAAGCGAGCGAACTGGTCGCCCTCGCGCGTGAGGTCCGTGTTCAGGAGGGTGTCGTAGCCCTCACGCCCGCCCCACAGGACGTAGTTCTCACCGCCGAGCCGCTGCGTGACCTCGAGCATGTGCTTGACCTGCGCCGCGGCGTAGGCGAACACCTCGGGGTCAGGGTTGGTCGCGGCTCCGGCCTGATAGCGGGGATTCGTGAACAGGTTGGCCGTTCCCCACAGGAGTCGGACGCCCGTGCGCTCCTGGTAGGCGGCGGCGTCGTCGGCCAGCGCGTCGAGGTTCGAGCGGAACTCCGCGAAGGTCCGGCCCTCCGGAGCCACGTCGCGATCGTGGAAGCAGTAGAACGGCGCGCCGAGCTTGGTGAAGAACTCGAACGCGACCGCCATCTTGCGGCGGGCAGCGTCCATCTCGTCGTCCGTCCCAGCGAGCCACGGGCGGTCGAGGGTGCCCGCCCCGAACATGTCCGTTCCCGGCCAGGCGAACGAGTGCCAGAAGCAGACACCGGGGCGCAGGTGATCCTCCATGCGCTTGCCGAGCACCAGGCGATCCGGCTCGTAGACCTTGTAGGCGAGGGGGTTCGTGGAGCCGAGTCCCTCGAACCGGATCGGACCGGTCACCTCGGTGAAGAAGTCCTCGCTCATCTGGAACCTCCTGCCTGGATCGCGCCGCCGGGCGCCGTCGGATGCCGTGGGGACGAGCGTACCACCGATATTTGTTCGAGAGAAGCACAAACCGTTCGGCCGATGGCGTCGAAGGGATCAGCCAGGCCCGTCCAATTGGTGCACTCGGTCGGGCAGGGGGTCGGCGGCGCCCGTCCGTTCCACGACGAGGTCCCACAGGCGCCGGCGATCGGCGGCGGAGAGCCTTGTCAGCGGCGCGCGGTCGAACGGTCGCGGGCGGCGATCCAGGAACAGGCCCCCGCTCAGCCCGCCCGCCCTCGGGTCCGTCGCCAGCCAGACGATCGTGTCCGCGCCCTCGGCAGGGCTGCGCAGCACCGGCCCCATGAGGCGGTAGAAGGCGGGCAGGGTCTCCGCGAGACCGGGCGTATCAGACCAGCCCGGATGCATGGCGTTGATCGTCAGGTCCGAACCCACTGCGGCCAGCCGTCGAGCCCACTCGCGCATCAGGGCGGTCTGGGCGCGTTTGGCCCTGGCGTAGGCGCGCGGCCCTGAGAACGGCCCCTCCTCGTAGTCGAGGTCGTCCAGCGGCAGGGTCTGCCAGTACATCCCGCCCGACGTGATCGCGATGACGCGCGCCCCGCCGGTCCGTTCCAACAGGGGCCGCAGGCCGTCTATCAGCACGAACGGCCCCACGACCATCGTCGCCAGGGTGGCCTCGATGCCGTCCGCGGTCTCACGGCGGTCGGGAAAGATCGCGCCGGCGTTGTCGACGAGAACGTCGAGCCGCGGCTCCTCTTCCAGGATGGTCGCGACCGCGGCTCGCACCGAATCGAGCAGGCCCATGTCGGCGACCACGATCCGGAATCGATCCTCGCCGTGTTCCGCGACCAGCTCGTCCCGCACTCGCGCCAGCCGTTCCTCACTGCGCCCGACGAGGATCAGGCGGGCTCCGGCCGACGCCAGCGCGTCCGCCGTGGCCCGCCCGAGACCGGACGTGGGGCCCGTGATCAGAACGGTCTTGCCCGTCATCGAGCCATCCGCGGGGGTGTTCCAGCCGAATAGAATGCGACGGACCACGAAGCCGACCCGGGTGAAGCTCCCGACGAATGTCAGCTCGAGGAGCCCGTCCAGCAGCGATCTGATATCCACGGTCGTCCTTTCGCGTGACACGCAGGGACGGATGACCGCCCTCGAGCTGGAGCACCGAGATGACAAAGCTACACGAACGAATCGAAACGAACCTTCCCGTCGATGAGGCCTTCGCGTACATCGCCGACTTCGCGAACTCGAGCCAGTGGGATCCCGGTGTCGACACGTCCGAGCGGATCGACGACGGACCCGTGGGCCTCGGTGCTCGCTACCGCCTCGGCGTGCGTATCCGGGACCGGGTGGCTCCGATGGAGTACCGGATCACGACCTGGGAGCCGACGTCGCGCGTCGTGCTCACGGGCGAGGGATCGGGCGTGTCGGCCGTGGACGAGATCCAGTTTGAGAAGACCGCGACCGGAACGGCGATCGAATACACGGCGGACATCCGCCTCGGCGGCTGGATGCGGCTTATCCAACCGTTCGTCGGTGGGGCGTTCGAGAAGATCGCCAAGGACGCGCTCGATGGGATGCAGCGAGCGCTTGACGAGCGTGCCGAGGCCGAGGCCGGCTGATGACCGCACCGATGCGCGTTGCCGTCGTCGGATCCGGCGTCAGTGGTCTGACCGCCGCGTTCGCGCTGCGCCGGGACGGTCACGACGTGACCGTGTTCGAGGGTCACGCAACGCCCGGGGGCCATGTCGCCACGGTGACCGTTGACGCACCATCCGGGCCGCTCAACGTGGATACCGGGTTCATCGTCTACAACGAGCCGACCTACCCGCGGCTCGTCGAGCTGTTCGCCGAGCTCGGCGTGGAGACACAGGCCAGCGACATGTCGTTCGCGTCGGCTTGCCGGTCCTGCGACGTCGAGTTCGGGTCACGCGGCGCCCGTGGCTTCTTCGCCCAGCCTGGACTGGCCGTCCGACCGTCGTATCTGCGCATGTTCCCGGACATCCTCCGCTTCTACCGCGATGCCCGGGCGATCCTCGATGCCCCGGTGCCCACCGGCATGACCCTGGGCGAGTATCTGGGCGACCGTGGATTCGGAGCCTCCTTCCGCGACCACTTCCTCGTCCCGGTTACCGCCGCGGTCTGGTCCACGGCCCCGGGGCGAACCCTCGAGTACCCGGTCGACTACCTGCTCCGGTTCCTGGACAACCACGGCCTGATCGGCGTTGGGCGCGCGCTGCCGTGGCGGACGGTGACCGGCGGATCTCGAACCTACGTGGATCGTCTCATCGCGACCCTGGCGCCGGGTGCCGTACGCACCGGTGACCCCGTCGCGGCCGTCACCCGGGAGCAGGACGGACCGGCGATCCTGACCGCGGCCGGCCGGCGCGACCGGTTCGACGCTGTCGTGATGGCCACGCACGCCGACGATGCTCTGGCCTTGATGCACGATGCCGACGCCGCTGAGCGGACGGCCC
>JAOUEG010000360.1 GCA_029858845.1 Chloroflexota bacterium
TGCCACGAACTCGGGGAACCCGGTCCGGACCGTCCAGCCGACCACCAGGCCCGAGGCCATCAGAACGATGAGGATGCCGCCGTTGTAGACGACGTCGCTGAACGAGCGGCCGGTGAGCACCGCCGAGCGGGCCATCGGCAGGGAGCGAAAGCGGTCGATGATCCCCTTGTGGACGTCGTCGGTCATGCCGATCGCCGTGGTGGCGGCCGCGAAGACGATCGTCTGCGCGAAGATGCCCGGCATCAGGAACTCACGATAGGCGCCCGGGTCCGTGTAGCCCGGGAGCGGGATCGCCCCGCCGAACACGAACGCGAACAGCAGCACGAACATGATCGACTGGAGGATCGCGAAGATCGCGAGCTCCGGGATCCGCGGGATCCGCTTGAGGTTCCGCCAGCTGATGACGAGGCTGTCGGTAAGGGTCCGGGTCACGCCGCCGACTCCGATCCGCCGCTGGCCGCATTGCCGTCCGCGGCGGCTGATCCGTCGTCGAGCACGCGGCCCGTCAGCACGAGGAAGACGTCATCGAGCGTGGGCCGGCGCAGCGCGATGTCGTCGATATGGACGCCGGCTTCGCCGAGGTCGCGGACCACCTCGATCAGCTTCTGGGCTCCGCCGGTCGTCGGCACGGTCAACCTGCGGGTGTGCTCATCCAGCTGCCAGGCGCCCGAGCCGTCGCGTGCGAGGACCTCCTCGGCCCGGACGATCTCCTCGCGATCGTGCACGACGACCTCGATACGTTCGCCCCCCACCTGCGCCTTCAGCTCGTCCGCGGTCCCCCGCGCGATGATCCGGCCGTGGTCTACGACGGCGATCGTATCCGCCAGCTCGTCCGCCTCCTCCAGGTACTGGGTCGTCAGCAGCAGCGTCGTGCCTTCGCGGACCAGCGACCGGATGACATCCCACATCCCGAGTCGGCTGCGCGGGTCGAGCCCGGTCGTCGGCTCGTCGAGGAACAGGAGCCGCGGCCGGCCGATGAGCGCGCTGGCGAGGTCCAGTCGACGACGCATGCCCCCGGAGTAGGTCTTGACCGTCCGGTCCGCGGCATCGGTGAGATCGAACTGCTCCAGCAGTGCTCCGGCTCGCTGGCGCGAGTCGGCCGACGACAGCTGGTAGAGCCGCCCGAACATCCACAGGTTCTCGCGTGCGGTCAGGTTCTCGTCCACCGCCGCGTACTGGCCCGACAGCCCGATGACCGATCGCAGTTCCTGGGCCTGGGTCACGACGTCATATCCGGCGACGGTCGCGCGACCCGCGTCCGGCTTGAGCAGCGTCGCGAGGATGCGGACCGTCGTGGTCTTGCCCGCGCCGTTGGGGCCCAGCAGGCCCAGGACGGTGCCTTCCTCCACGGTCAGGTCCACGCCGTCCAGCGCCCGGACCTCGCTCCGGCGGGAACGGTAGACCTTGACGAGGCCCTCGGCCGTGATCGCGGTCGTCATGCCTGCCTTTCGCTGTGCGCCGGTCGGTGGATGGCGAGTATAGGGTCCGGCTCGTCCTGCGCCGCGCATCGACTCACACCCGGGCAATCTGGGCGGATACGCTGTCGGGCCCATCGCGCGGCCGAAGACCGGCGCGCCCGAAGACCGCCGCGCGCCCGAAGACAGGCACGAATGTCCATCACGCCCACGCCGTCTCGCGCTTCCCGCCGCATCTCGACCTGGGCGGATCGCTGGGGCGGCCTGCTGCCGCTCCTTATCGCCGAGTTCGTGGTCTGGCTGGGATTCGGCGGGCTGCTGCCCGTCCTGCCCCTCTACTTCACGGACCAGGGCATCGACCTCGCGACGCTCGGCCTCGTGATGGCTGCCTGGCCGGCCGCCAGGCTCGTCAGCGAGCCGATCTTCGGGTGGCTCGCTGACCGAACCGCCCGGGTCCCACTCATGGTGGTCGGGCTCGTCGCGAGCGGCCTGTTCGGGGCGCTGCCGCTCGTGCTGACCGGACCGGTGGCGTTCATCCTGCTGCGAGCCGGCGCGGGTCTCGGCGCCGCCATCTACGACCCGGCCGCCCGCGGCTTCATCACGGACGCCACGCCACCCGACCGGCGCGGCGAGGCTTTCGGCCTGTACGGCGCGGCCCAGATGGGCGGCCTGCTGCTGGGTCCGGCGATCGGCGCCTTCGGGGCGACCATGTTCGGGGGGATCGGCTTCGTCTTCGTGTTCAGCGCCGTGACGTCGATCATCGCGGCGATCGGGGTGGCGTTGCGCGTCCACGAGGGGGGGTTCGAGCGGCGCGCTCACGCGACGCCCTCGCCAGACCTCACCGAATTCCCTCCCGACGCGCCGTTCCTCGAGGAGCGCCGGGCTCGTGACCTCGCCGCCGATGATCTGGCCGCGCACCGCGAGGGCGTATCGCCTCGGGGCGACGTCTCGCCGGCGGATGCGGCTCGTCCCGCCCGTCCCATGCGTTTGCTCAACCGCGGCCTGCTCGCTGCCATCGTCCTCAATGCCGGCGGGTACTTCGGGAGCGGGACCTACGAGGTCATCTGGAGCCTGTTCCTGGATGGGCTCGGCGCGGATCTGGCGCTCATCGGGCTCACCTTCGCGATGTTCGGTCTGCCGGTGCTGCTCCTCTCCCCGTTCGCCGGGCGCATCGTGGACCGGCGAGGGCCGTTCGCCTTCGTCGTCGTGGGCACGATCCTGCCGGCGATCACCGGCGTCCTGTACACGCTCCTGGTGGACCCGGTCCTGGCCGTCCCGCTGATCCTGCTCGAGGCCACCGGTTTCGCCAT
>JAOUEG010000039.1 GCA_029858845.1 Chloroflexota bacterium
GATGTCCTCGTCAAGGAATGCCCGAACCGTCTCGGTGAGGTCCTCGTTGTGCAGGACCTTGTCGCGTTCCGCGTAGATCGTCTCGCGCTGCTTGTTGATGACGTCGTCGAACTCGACGACGCGCTTGCGGATGTCGAAGTTGAATCCCTCGACTCGGGATTGGGCACTCTCGATCGTCTTGGAGACGAGGCGTGACTCGATGGCCACGTCCTCCTCGAGACCGAGCCGTTCCATCAGGCCGGTCACCCGGTCGGACGCGAACCGCTTCATCAGGTCATCGTCGAGCGACAGGTAGAAGCGCGACGATCCCGGGTCACCCTGGCGGCCCGCCCGGCCTCGGAGCTGATTGTCGATGCGGCGCGAATCGTGCCGCTCCGTGCCGATGATATGGAGACCCCCCGAGGACACGACGCGCGCATGGTCCTCTTCGGTGATGACCTTCGCCTCGGCGAGCGCCGCGTTCATGGTGGCCTCGTCGACCTCGGCGGGATTGAGTCCGCGTCGATGGAGCGACTCGGATGCCAGGCCTGCCGGATTGCCGCCCAGCAGGATGTCAGTGCCGCGGCCGGCCATGTTGGTCGCGATGGTGACCGCACCGGTCCGACCCGCCTGCGCGACGATGCCCGATTCCTTCTCGTGGAACTTGGCGTTGAGGGTCTCGTGCTTGATGCCGCGTCGCTTGAGGAGCGTCGAGAGGACTTCCGACTTCTCGACGCTGACCGTGCCGACGAGGATCGGTCGTCCGGCCTCCTGCATCTCGACGATCTCATCGATGAGGGCATTGAACTTCGCCCGCTCGTCGCGGTAGACGAGATCCGGCAGGTCCTCGCGGACCATGTCCCGATGGGTCGGGATGGCGACGACCTCGAGCGCGTAGATCTTGTGGAACTCCTCGGCCTCGGTCATCGCCGTGCCGGTCATCCCGGAGAGCTTGTCGTAGAGGCGGAAGTAGTTCTGGAACGTGATCGTGGCCAGGGTCACCGTCTCGCGCTGGACGCGCAGGCCCTCCTTGGCCTCGATGGCCTGGTGGAGGCCCTCGCTCCAGCGGCGGCCCGGCATCTGGCGGCCGGTGAACTCGTCCACGATGACGATCTCGCCATCCTTGACGATGTAGTCCCGGTCACGCTTGTAGAGGGCATGCGCTCGAAGGGCCTGCTCGAAATGCCGGGCCAGTCGCGGATCGGCGTCGTACATGTTCTCGACGCCGAGGAAGCCCTCCATCTTCTCGATACCGTCTTCGGTCGGGCTGACCGCCCTGTCCTTGAGGTCGATGAAGTAGTCCCCGCCCTCCTCGGCTCCCTCGGGACGCTCCGAGAGGCGCGGCACCAGCCGGGCGAACGTGAAGTAGAGATCCGCCGACTCCTCGGCCTGGCCGCTGATGATCAGCGGCGTCCGCGCCTCGTCGATGAGGATGTTGTCCACCTCGTCCACGATCGCGAAGCTGCGCTCGCGCTGGACCCGCTGATCCAGCTCGGTGACCATGTTGTCGCGGAGGTAGTCGAACCCGAACTCGTTGTTCGTGCCGTAGGTGACGTCGGCTGCGTAGGCCTCCCGCCGGGATACCGGGCGCAGGTTGATCAGACGCTCATCGCTGGTCGGGTGACCGGGCTCGAACACGTACGAGGCGTCGTGGGTGATCATCCCCACGCTGACGCCGAGGAAGTGGAAGATCGGGCCCATCCACTGCGGGTCGCGCCGGGCGAGATAGTCGTTGACCGTGACGACATGGACACCGCGGCCGGTCAGGGAGTTGAGGATCGCGGCCAACGGGGCGACAAGCGTCTTGCCTTCGCCGGTCCGCATCTCGGCGATCTTGCCCTGGTGGAGGACGGCTCCGCCGACGAGCTGGACGTCGAAGTGGCGCATGCTCAAGGTCCGCTTCATCGCCTCGCGGGCCATGGCGAAGACTTCCGGGAGGACGTCATCGAGGGACTTCTGGAGAGCCTCGTTCTCGCGCTTGCGGCGGGCCTTTCGGAGCTCCCGGCGGCGCTCGAGATCGGGGTGGGTCAGCTCATCCTCGGTCGGTTCGCCGGCGGTGGCCACCACCCGGATCTCGTCGCGGATCTCGGCGAACTGGGCACGGATCTCATCGTCCGAAAGCCCCTCGAGCTCCGCCTCGAGACCGTTGGCCTCATCGACCCAGGGCTGGATGCGTCGTAGCTCGCGATCGTTCGAGTCGACGAAACGGGAAAGGATTCGCATGGGACGGTGAGTATACGTTCAGACGGCGCGGGACCCCTTGGGCCTGGGTCCGGGGCGCGAGCCGATCGACCGTGTCGCTGTCGCAGGTTTGGTCAGCGCCAGAAGCCGGAGCCATAGCCGGCGACCAGGAGCACGAATGTCGCCGCACCGAGCACGAGCCAGAACAGGACCGATCGCAGTCGCGATGTCGGGTTCATCTCCGGGTTGGCGAGTTCCGGAAGTCGGTCCCGCCTGAGGGCCCGGCCCCAGCGCGGCGAACGCAGCTGGTTCTGCCAGTCCTGATCGGTCACGGGGCGCGGCTCGAGGCCACCTTCGCCATCGGGTCGGTGCAATCGGAGGGTCATCGGTCGACCGATGGTACAGCGGCAGCCAGTGCCTCTGCCGACGGCGCCAGATCCTGGCCGGGATCCGCATTCGTGGGCTCGCCGGCCGCGTCATCCCACAGCAGCATCTCCTGCGTGAAGGACACCTCGCTGGAGAACAGGGCGCCCACCGATTCGCCGCGATGGATGCGCTTGATCGCCTCCCCGATGAGTGGGGCCACGGACAGGACCGTGAGCTTGGGAAGGCGCTTGGACGGCGGCAGCGGCACGGAATCGGTGATCACGATCTCGCGGATCGCGCTGTCGTTGATGCGCTCGACCGCAGGGTCGGACAGGACCCCGTGAGTGGCGCAGGCGTACATCTCCGTGACGCCCTCGCGTTCGAGCGCCCGGACCACCTCGATCAGCGTTCCCGCGGTGTCGATCTCGTCGTCCACGATGATCGCTCGCTTGCCCCGGACGTCACCGATGACGTTCATGAGCTCCGCCCGGTCCAGGTTCCCCACGCGTCGCTTCTCGATGATCGCCAGCGGGGCATTGACCAGTTCAGCGAACGTCCGGGCGCGCTTCGCGAAACCGAGGTCCGTCACGACGACGCAATCCTCGAGCTGCTTGTCGATGAAGTAGCGCGACAGGAGGTGAACGGCCGTGAGTTCATCGACCGGGATGTTGAAGAAGCCCTGGATCTGGCCCTGATGGAGGTCCATGGACAGGACCCGGTCCGCTCCGGCCACGGTGATCATGTCGGCGATCAAGCGTGCCGTGATCGGAACCCTGGGCTGGTCCTTCTTGTCCGAACGCCCATAGGCGTAGAACGGGATGACCGCCGTGATCCGCCCCGCCGACGCCCGCTTGAAGGCGTCGATCATGATCAGCAGCTCCATGATGGACTGGTTGACCGGATGCGAGGTGGGCTGGACCAGGAAGACGTCCTTCTCGCGGACGTTGTCCAGGATCTTGACGAAGATATTCTCGTTGGCGAACTGGAAGACCTCGGCCTTGCCCGGCTCGCTGCCCAGATAGCGAGCGATCTTGCGCGCCAACTCCGGGTTCGCGTTGCCGTGGTAGATCTCGAACTGGTCCGCGTACAAGGGTGCCGCCTCCCGCTCGCCGATGGCCCGAGTCTTCGTCACTGACCGCCGGTCGGCGTGTTCTCACCGAGATCCCCCGATCCGGGGGTGCCATCCTCGCCCATGCCGTCGCGGTCTGCAAGTCCGGCCCGGAAGGCGGCGATCGCCACGACTCGGTCCCCCTCCGCCAGGCGCATCACGATCACGCCGCGTGCCCCCGGCGAGTAGCGATTGATCGTGTTCGTCTCGGTCCGGATGACCTGACCGCCGGCGCTGATCAGCAGCAGCTCCTCGTCCTCCTCCGTCACCTGCTGCACGGCGGCGACATCGCCGGTCTTGCGGCCCTCCAGGGCGATGAGGCCGACGCCCTGGCCGCCACGGTGCTTGCGTCGGAACTCGGTCAGCGAGACGCGCTTCCCGTATCCCGTCTCGCTGAGCACCAGCAGATCCGCGTCCGGTTCGACCACGCTCATCCCGACGACCGCGTCGCCCAGGCGGGCCAGGCGGATCCCGATCACGCCGGCGGCGTCGCGACCCATCGGCCGGACCTCGGATTCGGCGAACCGGGCCAGCTTGCCCTTGGCCGTGGCGATGATCACATCATCCGATCCGGTCGACACGTCGACCCAGGCCAGTTCGTCGTCGTCGGCGATGGTGATCGCCCGGATGCCGCTGGAGCGGACCCGTTCGAACTGCTCGAGGGGCGTCTTCTTGATGATGCCCTTGCGCGTCGCCAGGACGAGATAGGAGCCGGGCGTGAAGTCGGGCAGGGTGATCGTGGCCATCGGCACTTCGCCGGATTCCACCTGGACGCCGGGCAGGTTGATGATCGGGATGCCCTTTGCCTGGCGGCTGGCATCCGGGATGGCGTGGACCTTCGCTGAGAAGACGCGCCCGCGGTTGGTGAAGAAGAGGGCCCAGTCGTGCGTGTTCGCGACGAGCAGGTGCTCGACCGCGTCCTCCTCGCGGGTGACGTGGCCGATGATCCCCTTGCCACCGCGATGCTGGCGACGGTACGTGGCGACCGGCTGGCGCTTGATATAGCCCCGTCCGGAGATGGTCACCACGACGTCCTCGTCGGCGATCAGATCCTCATCGGTCATCTCGCGACTGGCATCGTCCGCGACCCGGGTCCGACGCTCGCCGGCGTACTTCCTCTTGAGCTCGCCCAGTTCGTCCTTGATGATCGCGAGAACCCGGGCCGGGTTGGCGAGGATGTCCTCCAGCTCGGCGATGAGCTGGATCACCTGGAGGTACTCGTCCTCGATCTTCTTGCGCTCGAGGGCCGCGAGGCGGGCCAGCCGCATGTCCAGGATCGCCTGGGCCTGGAGTTCGGACAGGTCGAACCGGCTCATCAGGTTGCCGCGTGCGACCTCCACGTCGGCCGACTCGCGGATCGTCTTGATGACCGCGTCCAGGTTGTCGAGCGCGATCTTCAGTCCTTCAAGGATGTGAGCGCGGGCGCGCGCCTTGCCGAGGTCGAACTCCGTCCGGCGGCGCACGATCTCCCGCCGGTGGTCGACGTAGTGCTGGAGGACGCTGCGGAGGGGCAGCGTCTGGGGCTGGCCGTCGACCAGGGCCAGCATGTTCATGTTGAACGCGAGCTGCATCGGCGTGTGCTTGAACAGGTTGTTGAGCACCTTGTGAGGGTTCGCATCACGCTTGATCTCGACATAGATGCGCATGCCGTCGCGATCGGATTCGTCGCGCAGGTCCGCGATGCCTTCGATGCGCTTGTCCTTGACGAGGTCCGCCATCTTCTCGAGCAGCGACGCCTTGTTCACCTGGTATGGGAGCTCGGTCACGATGATCGCCGTCCGATCGCCGCGTACCTCCTCGAACGCCACCTGGGCGCGCATGACCACGCGGCCGCGGCCATGCGCGTACATCTGGCGGATGGCGTCGACGGTCTCCCACTCGCCGGTCAGGACGTTGCGCTGCTTCTCGTACCGGAAGATCGTGGCGCCCGTCGGGAAGTCCGGCCCCATGACGTACTTGCACAGGTCGTCCGAGGTCAGGTCGGGGTCATCGATCAGGGCGATCGTGGCATCGCAGATCTCGCCCAGGTGGTGCGGCGGGATGTTGGTCGCCATGCCGACTGCGATCCCCGAACTGCCATTGACCAGCAGGTTGGGAAGCTTGGCCGGCAGCACCGAAGGCTGCTTCTGGGTCCCGTCGTAGTTATCGACGAAGTCGACCGTGTCCTTGTCGATGTCGGCAAGCATCTCGGCGGCGATCCCCGTCAGGCGCGCCTCCGTGTAGCGCATGGCCGCCGCGCTGTCACCATCCACCGATCCGAAGTTGCCCTGCCCGTCCACGAGCGGGTACCGCATCGAGAAGTCCTGGGCCAGTCGGACCAGGGCGTCGTACAGCGCCACGTCACCATGTGGGTGGTACTTGCCCATCACCTCGCCGACGATGGCCGCGCACTTGCGATAGGAGCTCGTCGCTGACAGGCCCATCTCGCCCATCGTGTAGAGGATCCGTCGATGGACGGGCTTGAGGCCGTCTCGGACGTCAGGCAGGGCCCGGGACACGATGACGCTCATCGCGTAGTCGAGATACGAGACCCGCATCTCGTCCTCGATGCGGATGGCTCGAACGTTGCCCAGGTCTTCGGTCACGGTCGGTTACTCCTGCTCAGGCGAGCGGTGGTTCAGGGTGGTCAGTGGGATCGGGCAGACTCCCGAACCGCGCGGCGACGGCCGAAGCGGGGGATGTCGACGGAGCGTCGGCGCGTCTTCGGATACCGGCGAGGCGGCCCCGGAGGTCGTCCGCCACGTCCGGATCCAGCTTCGACAGGCTGTCGCGGATGACCCACGCACGGGATCCATCGTCGCTCCGCACCGCGCGGTCGGTCTCGGACCGCAGGGCGACCGTCGTGGGGTCGCGATCGATGCCGGCGAGCGACCGATATGCCCACGACAGCGCCTTCTGGACGTCCGGCTCCGAGTCGCCCATGAGCTGCTCGAGCAGCGGCAGCCCGCGGGAGACGACCGTCGATCCGACGGCGCTTCGCGCGCGGCCGTGGGTCATCGTGGCGATGGTTGACCCCACGAGGCGCCGCTCCCACCGGGACGGCGAAAAGGCGAGTTGCTCCAGCTCGGCCCAGCGATACGGTTCCGTGCCGATCCCGTCCGCGTAGAGGTGGGCGAGTCTGTCGATGGTGATCCAATCCCCGGCTTCGCGCGCGGCTCGTCGAAGGAGTTGCCACGTCCGTTCCGGTTCGGCCTGCAGGGTCCGCTCGAGGAGGGCGATGGCGAACCAGCGTGCTTCGATCTCCGGTTCGCGGAACAGCCGATCGGCGAGGAACAGTAGGGAGGTCGCACGATCCTTCGGGGTCGCGCTCCGGAATCCTCGTTCGACCGCCGCCAGCAGCGGGGCGCGAACGCCCAGGATCGGGCCAAGGGTGGGCGCCACCCGCCGCTGGGCGTCGCGATACTCCGGGTCGGCCAGCAGGTCGAACGCGGCTCGCAGCGCCACGGCGAATCCATCCGGATCGCCGACGTGCTCGGCGAGGTCCGCCCCGAGCGACAAGCCGATGGGTTGTCGTGCCGCGACGTAGGCGCCGGCCCGGGCGCTCGTGTCGCTGCCGGTGCCCGCGGTCCATGAACCGGTCGAGACCGTCACGGCCCGGCCACGAACTCGGGCGAATCGGATCGCAACCCGTAGCGCTGCCGCAGTTCCGCCTTGCGCTCCTCGTTGGCGGTCATGTAGACGCCGGTGGCGGTGGCAAACTCGGCGCCAGACACGGCATCGACGATCCGACCGCTCGTGTGGATGATTCGCCGCCGACGATCCTCGATCCAACCCTCCGCGCGAAGCGACGTCTCGAGCGGCACCGGTCGTCGGAAATCGACGCTCATGCGGGCGGTCACTCCCCAGTCGTCGGTCCCGGCCAGCGACCACGCCATGACCTCGTCGAGGATCGTGCACAGGATGCCGCCGTGGGCGATCCCGTCCCAACCCTGGAATCGGGCTTCGAGGACGAGGTCCGCCCACGACCGGTCCGGCTCGACGTGGAGGACGAGGCCCATCCCGTTCGTGTTCAACGTGCCGCATGCGAAACAGTTGTGCGGCGCGACCTCGAAGCGAGCGATGCCCGGGACGTCGATCACCCGGACGTCAGACGTCAAGGTTCTGCACCTTGCGAGCCTCGGTCTTGATGAACTCCTTGCGCGGCGCGACCTTCTCGCCCATCAGCATCGCGAAGATCTCGTCAGCAAGGGCCGCGTTTTCACTGTCCACGCGGAGGAGCGTTCTCGACTCCGGGTTCATCGTCGTCTCCCACAGCTGGTCGGCGTTCATCTCGCCGAGGCCCTTGAATCGCTGCACGGACAGATTCTTGACGTTGAACTCCCGGATGATCCGTTCGCGCTCCTGTTCGCTCTGCGCGTACCGGGTCACCTTGCCGGTGCTGACCCGGTACAGGGGCGGCTGTGCGATGTAGAGGTAACCCTCCTCGATCACCTGGGGCATGTGCCGGTAGAAGAACGTCAGCAGGAGGGTTCTGATGTGGGCGCCGTCCACGTCCGCGTCGGTCATGATGATGATCCGGTGGTAGCGCAGCTTGGACAGGTCGAAGGTCTCGCCGATGCCGGCTCCGAGGGCGATGATCAGCGGCCGTACGTTCTCGCTCGACAGGATCTTGTCCAGCCGGGCCTTCTCGACATTGAGCAGCTTGCCTCGGAGCGGCAGGACCGCCTGGAAGCGCCGATCCCGGCCCTGCTTGGCCGAGCCTCCTGCCGAATCGCCCTCGACGATGTAGATCTCGCTGCGTGCCGGGTCACGCTCCTGGCAGTCGGCGAGCTTGCCGGGGAGCGACATCCCGTCCAGGGCTCCCTTGCGGATGACGAGGTCCCGAGCTTTGCGGGCCGCTTCCCGGGCGCGCGCGGCCGTGAGGCATTTCTCGATGATCCTGCGACCGTCTGCCGGGTTCTCATCGAGGTACTGGCCGAGGCTGTCTGCGACAGCCGTCTGAACCTGGCCCTTGACCTCGGCGTTGCCAAGCTTCGCCTTCGTCTGGCCCTCGAACTGGGGGTCAGTGAGCTTGACGCTGATCACGGCGGTCAGCCCCTCGCGAACGTCTTCGCCCGACAGGTTCCCGTCGCTGTCCTTGAGGACGCCGGCGCGGCGCGCCCAATCGTTGAGCGAGCTGGTCAGTGCGGCACGGAAGCCCGTGACATGCGTGCCGCCGTCCACGGTGTTGATGTTGTTGGCAAAGGCGAGGACGTTCTCCGTGTAGGAATCGTTGTACTGGAGGGCCACCTCGACGGCCGTCGCGCCTTCCTTGCGCTCGACGTAGATCGGGCGGGTATGGAGCGATTCCTTGTTGCGATTCAAGTGGCGGACGAACGACTGGAGCCCGCCCTCGAAGTAGAACGATCGCTCCCTGTCGATCCGCTCGTCGATCAGCGTGATCCACACGCCCTTCGTGAGATAGGCAGATTCTCGGAGACGCTGGCTGATGGTCTCGAACGAGTAGTCGGTGGTCTCGAAGACCTCCGCGTCCGCCTGGAAGCTCGTGGTCGTGCCGCGCCGGCTGCCCTGGGTGCCGATCTTCTTGACGCTCGAGGTGGGCTTCCCGCGGATGTACTCCTGGGTCCAGATCGAGCCGTCGCGGGCCGATTCGACCCGCATCCATGACGACAGCGCATTGACGACGCTCACGCCCACGCCGTGCAGACCGCCAGAGACCTTGTAGCCACCCCCACCGAACTTGCCGCCGGCGTGCAGGACGGTATGGACGACTTCGAGCGCGTCCTTGCCGGTCGAGTGCTTGCCGACCGGGACGCCGCGTCCGTCGTCCGTCACGGTGACGATCCCGTCCGGGGCGATCTTGACCAGGATGGTGGTGGCGTGGCCGGCCATGGCCTCGTCGATCGAGTTGTCCACCACCTCCCAGACCAGGTGATGCAGGCCTCGATCGTCGGTCGAGCCGATGTACATGCCGGGTCGGCGGCGAACGGCCTCCAGTCCTTCCAGGACCTGGATGCTGGCCGCCGTGTAGTCGGCGCCACCTGCACGCGAGCGCTTGCCGCGCCCGGATGACGGCGGCGGCGCGGCGCTCGTGTTGGCTTCCTCGGTCACGCGGTCCCTCCGGTCAATCGCTCGTACAGTCGTCCGAGCTCTTCGTCGCTGTAGTACTCGATCACGATCCGGCCGCCCTTGCGCGAACGGGCGAGGCTGACCTTGGTTCCCAGTGAGCGGCGGAGCTCCTCTTCGACGCGCTCGAGATCGGGATCGCTGCGCGCTTCGGCCGATCGTTCCAGTGTCCCCGGACGCGGTTTGCGCAGGCGCCGGACCAGTTCCTCCGTCTGGCGAACCGACAGGTCCTGATCGATCACGATCCCGAGCACGTGCTCCTGGTGTTCGACGGACAGACCGCCGAGTGCGCGAGCGTGACCCTCGGTCAACCGGCCGTCCTCTACGGCGGTCTGGACGGACGACGCCAGGTCCAATAGCCGAAGTGTGTTGGCTACCGTGGATCGCGCGCGACCGACCCGCTCCGCGATCTGCTCGTGGGTGAACCCGAAGTCGTCGATCAGCCGGCGAAACCCGGTCGCCGCCTCGATCGGGCTCAGATCCTCGCGCTGGAGGTTCTCGATGAGGGCGATCTCGAGCCGAGATCGATCATCGAGCTGGCGGACGACCGCAGGGATGCGATCCAGTCCTGCGGCGACGGCCGCCCGGAGACGCCGTTCGCCCGCGACCAAGAGGTAGCCGTCCACCGTCTCCGTGACCAGGATCGGCTGCAGGACCCCGTGCTCCCGGACACTGGCCGTCAACGTTGCCAGTTCGGCCTCGGCGAACCGCCGCCGCGGCTGGTCAGGGTTGGGGCGGACGCGATCGACCGCGATCTCGACCGGTCCGGGGAGACCGCCGCTCCGCTGCGGGATCAGGGCGGCGAGTCCGCGGCCGAGACCCTGATTGCGCTCCGGGCGGACGGTCACGACAGCACCATCGCGGCGGGCTCCGATACGGCGGGTCGGGCGGCTGCGGGCGCGACCGTGCCTGCGGAGGCGCGCCCACGCCTTAGCCGGAACTCGCTGGCAAGCTCCGCGTAGGCGATCGCCCCTCGCGAACCCGGTGCATAGCGGTCGATCGGCAATCCGTGGCTGGGCGCTTCCGACAGGCGGACACTGCGTGGGATCACCGTGTCGTAGACCTGGTTGCCGAGATGCTTCCGGGCCTCAGCAGCAACGTCCGCGGACAGGTTGGTGCGGGCGTCCGCCATCGTCAGGACGATCCCGTCAAGGGCGAGTCGCGGGTTCAGGTGGTCGCGAACGAGTTCGATCGTGCCGAGGAGCTGGGACAGGCCCTCGAGCGCGTAGTACTCGCACTGGAGCGGGACGAGGACGGCATCGGCCGCCGTCAACGCATTCACCGTGAGCAGCCCGAGCGAGGGCGGGCAATCGATGAACACGATGTCGTATCGATCGGCGACCGGCTCGACAAGTCGGCGGAGCCGTCGCTC
>JAOUEG010000361.1 GCA_029858845.1 Chloroflexota bacterium
AGTCGCCGATGCCCTCGAGGTTCGCGTGTCCGACCTGCGCCACGCGTGGGAGCACGGCCTGCCCCGCGCCCTCGGCTGGGAGGTTCACGCCTGATGTGTGGCGTCTTCGGGGCCGTGGTGCCCGGTGGCGAGCCGACCGAGGCGGCGGCCATCGCGACCCTGGGACTGTTCGCGCTGCAGCATCGCGGCCAGGAGTCGGCCGGCGTCGCGGTCAGTGACGGCGAGCAGGTGATGCTCTACAAGGACCTCGGGATGATCTCGACCGTCCTCGACGAACGCCGGCTCCCGAGTCTGCGCGGCAACCTCGCGATCGCCCATTGCCGCTATTCGACGACCGGGTCCACGGTCTGGGAGAACGCCCAGCCCACCTATCGACAGGGGCCCAGGCGGGCGCTCGCGATCGGGCACAACGGCAACCTGGTCAACACGCGGGACCTGCTCACGCAGCTCAGCGGGGGCCGGTCGCGGCTGCCCGCCTCGACGGATACGGAGCTGCTCACGGCGTTGCTCGCCGACGAACCGGCCACGGACACGATCGAGGCGCTGCAACGGGTCCTTCCGCGGGTCCAGGGCGCGTTCAGCCTGGTCATCCTGGATCGGCAACGAGTCATCGGCGTCCGCGACCCGAACGGCTTCCGGCCGCTCGTCCTGGGGCGACTGGCCGCGGGCGCGCGGCCTTCGGTTTCGGCGGCCGGCGGGGCCGTGACGGGGCTCTGGGCCGCGGATGACAGCGAGGCCGGTTGGTGCCTGTCATCGGAGACCTCCAGCCTCGATATCGTCGGAGCTGAGTTCGTCCGCGATGTGGAGCCGGGCGAGATGGTGATCCTGGAACTCGGCCAGCCGCCACGTTCCGTCCGCTACGCAGAAGCCGATCCGAAGCTGTGCGTCTTCGAGCTGATCTACTTCGCGCGGCCCGACTCGTATATGGAGGGGCGGAACCTGTACGAGGTCCGCCGCCGCATGGGTGAGCAGCTTGCATCGGAGCATCCCGTGGACGCGGACCTGGTCATGCCGGTCCCGGATACGGGCGCCCCGGCCGCGGCAGGGTTCGCGGAGGCGTCCGGGCTTCCGTATCGCGAGGGGATGTACCGAAACCGGTACGCCGGCCGGACGTTCATCCAGCCGTCGGCCGGCCTGCGCCACCGTGGCGTCACGATCAAGCTGAACCCGCTGCGCGAGGTCGTAGCCGGCAAGCGACTCATCGTGGTCGATGATTCGATCGTCCGCGGCACGACGACCAAGCGGATCGTCGAGCTGCTCCGCAAAGCGGGTGCCGCCGAGGTCCACGTCCGGATCAGTGCCCCGCCGATCTTCCATCCGTGCTTCTACGGGATCGACACCTCGATCGAGACCGAGCTGATCGCCGCGTCCCACACCGAAGCGGAGATCAGCGACTTCATCGGCGCCGACTCCCTCGGCTATCTGTCCATCCGGGGCGTGCTTGCGGCGCTGGATCTGCCGTATGACCGCTTCTGTTTCGCCTGCTTCGACGGCAACTACCCGGTGCCCGTCCCGTATGACGCGGCACGCCGGAAGTTCGTCCTCGAAGAAGCCGTCGCGGCGCGATGACGGACGACCGGAGGGCCTACCGTCGAGCAGGCGTCGATGTGCGGGCCGGCGAGCATGCCGTGCGGCTCATGCGGGACCACGTCGAGTCGACGCGTCGGCCGGAGGTGGTCGGCGGTCTCGGCGGCTTCGGCGGCGCCTTCTCCATCCCGGCCCGCTACCGCGAGCCCCTGATCGTCGCGTCCACGGACGGTGTGGGCACGAAGACGGCGATCGCCGGGGCGATCGGCCGCTTCGACACGATCGGAATCGATCTTGTCGCGATGTGCGCCGACGACGTCGCCTGTGCCGGGGCCGAGCCGCTGGCGTTCCTCGACTATGTCGCCGTGGGGGAGTTGGACCCGGTCGGGATCGCCGAGCTCGTCGGCAGCGTGGCCGCGGGTTGTCGCGAGGCCGGCGCGGCGCTGATCGGTGGGGAGACGGCCGAGCACCCGGGGATCATGGCCCTTGATGCCTTCGATCTCGCCGGCTGCTGCATCGGTGTCGTGGAGCGGGAGAGCGTGCTCGACGGGTCGGCGGCGCGCGCCGGCGACGTGATCATCGGGATGGCCTCCTCCGGGCTCCACGCCAATGGCTATTCGCTCATCCGATCGCTGCTGGCCCAGTGGGAGCTCGACCTCGCCGAGCCGTACCAGGCGCGGCTCCGGTTGGTTCTCGGCGACACCGCCCGCAACGAACTCATCGCGAGCGCCCCCCAGGAGGCGATGGCGACGCTGGGCGAAGTGCTCCTCACGCCTACCCGGATCTACGCGCGAGCCCTGCTCGACGTGCGGGCGGCGGTCCTCGCCGCTGGAAGCGACGTTCACGGCTTCGCCCACATCACCGGCGGTGGGCTGCCCGGCAATGTCCCGCGTGCGCTGCCGGATGGGCTGGCGGCGCGCCTTGATCCCGGCCGATGGCGGATGCCCTCGGTCATGCGGCTGTTCGGCGCGCTCGGCGGTCTCGAGGACGACGAACTGCGCGCGACGTTCAACGGTGGCCTCGGGATGATCGCCGTGCTGCCGCCGATCGCCGTCCCGGCGGCCCTTGGGGAGCTCTCACGGCACGGGATCGAGGCTTCGGTCGTCGGCGAGGTGGTGGACGCGGCATCGGTCGGTGGCGCTCGCTACGTCGAGGGCGGACTGGTGTCGGTCGCGTGACCGCCAGCTCCGGGCGGA
>JAOUEG010000362.1 GCA_029858845.1 Chloroflexota bacterium
TCGGCCGGCCGGGCCGACCGGCCGCGGCGGCCGTGGCAGCGGTCGCCACCATCGTGGAAGCGCGCCTTGGAGCCCACATCTGGGCGCGGGACGGCACGACCTGGTCCGAGGCGGTCGGGGCACAGCTCGAGCGTCTGGGCTGGACCCTGGCGGTCACCGAGATCGGGACCGGGGGTCATGTCGCGATGCTGCTGGGCGACGTGGCCTGGCTACGGCAGGTCGACTCGCGCCCGGTCGACGATCTCGGCCAGGACGCCGAACTGCGGGATCGCAGCCTGCTGGATCGCGCCCACCGGATCCGGGCTTCCGGGCCGGCGGACGTCGGTCTCGCCGTCGCCGTACACGAAGCGGGTCGCGACACGAGCGTGTCCGTGGCGATCGTGTCCCCGGCGCAGGAACGGGTGCGAGATCACGTCACGTTCCTGGGTGGACGGACGGGTCGGGCCCGCGCCGCCCTGGCTGCCGCGGCGGACCTGTTCGCTGCCTTGCGTGACGCCATGGAACCGGCTGGCGAGGACGTCACCCCGACCCCCTGAGCCGCCCTGCCACCGCACGGGACGACAACCTGGATCGTCGCGAAGCTTCGCTCAGCCATGCGTCCAAGAGTCGCCTGTCAGCCAGACGACACCCTCGACGTCGCCCGTGGCAAGCCGGACGGGCGCGCGCGCCGTAGCATATCCGCATGCGTGCCCCTCTTGGTGATCGCCTCCGGCTGACCGTGCTCGGCTGCAGCACGGCGGCGCCGCACCCCTCGACCCCGGCTGCCGGCTTCCTCGTCGAATGGGGCTCGACGGCCCTGCTCCTCGACGTTGGCCAGGGCGTGATCCGCAACCTGCAGCGCGTCCTCGATCCGCACGACCTCACGGCCGTGATCATCGGCCACATGCACGCCGACCACTACCTCGACGTCGTCGGCCTCCGCTACCTGTATCCGTGGGGAGAGCCGGCCGAATTGCCGCTGCCGGTGCACCTTCCACCCGGAGGTCGTGCCCGATTGGATGCCCTCGCGACCGCCGTCAGTGAGCGGGCCGGTTTCTTCGATGCCGCCTTCGACGCGGTCGAATATGACCCCTCGACCACGCTCGATGTCGGCGCCCTGCGCGTCCGGTTCGTCCGGGGCCGCCACTATGTCCCGGCATGGGGGGTCGTCATCGATGCCCCGGATGGGACGCGTCTCGCCTACTCCGGGGATACCGGCCCGTCCGCGGCGGTCGCCGACGGTCTCCGCGATGCAGACCTGCTGCTCGTGGAGGCCGCGCTTCACGATCCACGGCACGACGACCCCGAGCGCGGCCACATGACCCCCGAGGAAGCACTGGATCTCGCCCGCGCCGGCAACGCCCGTGCCGCGATGCTGGTCCATTACGCACCCCCACGCCGCGCCGAGCTGGAGGCACTGTGCCGGATCGCCGGCCCGTGGGCTCGCGTAGCCGTGGACGGACTCACGGTGACCGTGGATCCGGGTGCGCGCGTCGCGGCTCCGGCGTCCGCACAGGTGGCGGTCGAGCCGGCCGGCTAGCTCCCGCCGACCGCCGTCTCGATCAGGAGACCGTGAGGATCGGGCGCGCTTCAGCGGTCGCGGCTCGAACGCTCATCCGGGCGGCAACGGTCTGCGCGACCTGGGTGAGGGCCTTCGCCGCCGGGCCTGGCTCACGCTGGGCAACCGCCGGGACGCCGACGTCGCCTCCCTGGCGGACCGTGATGTCCAGCGGGATGCCGCCGAGGTATTCGAGCCCGTGCTCACTCGCGAACCGTTCACCGCCTCCACGACCGAAGATCTCGGTCAGCTCGCCGCAGTGCGGACAGGCGAACGCCGTCATGTTCTCGACCACCCCGAGGACCGGCACACTCATGCGCTGGAACATGGCAAGCGCCTTGCCCACGTCCGACAGCGACACCTCCTGTGGTGTCGTCACGAGCACGGCACCGCTGATCGGCACGGCCTGCGCCAAGGTCAGCTGGGCGTCCGATGTGCCCGGCGGAAGATCGATCACGAGGTAGTCGAGGTCGCCCCACTCGACGTCGCGCAGGAACTGCTGGATCGCACCGCCCACCAAGGGACCGCGCCAGACGATCGGTTGGCCTTCCGGGACGAAGAACTGGATCGAGATCGTCTTGACGCCATAGCGCTCGAGCGGCGTGATCTTGTTGTTCGGACTGGCCGCCGGCTGCCCTTCGACCCCGAGCATCAACGGGATGTTGGGCCCCGTGATGTCGCCATCGAGCAGGCCCACAGAGGCGCCGGCCTGCGCCAGCGCGACGGCCAGGTTGACACTCACCGTGCTCTTCCCGACGCCGCCCTTTCCTGACGCGACCGCGATGATGTTCTTGACCCCGGGCACGAGCTGCTCGGCCTGACGTGGCTGTGCTCGGCGGACCATCGCCCCCCAGGCGATATCCACGCTGCCTGCCCCGATCCCCGTCAGTGCGGCTCGTGCGTTGCCCTCGATCTCGTCCTTGAGCGGGCAGGCCGGCGTGGTCAGCTCGATCGTGAAGGCGACATCCGACCCGTCGATCGCGATCGACTTGACCATGTCGAGCGTGACGATGTCTCGACCGAGTTCCGGTTCCTGGACGTGGCGCAGGGCATCGAGGACGGCCTCTTCGGTGATGGTGGTCATGCTGGCGATCAGACCTCGTTATGTCACGGAATGTGGCGATATCGTACTCGACGTGGGCTCAGCCGCCTCCCAGGCGGGCTGACGCCGGTCCCGGGCTCGAC
>JAOUEG010000363.1 GCA_029858845.1 Chloroflexota bacterium
CCAGGGTCGGCACGCCAAGATCCCCGAGCACGGCCGCGCTGAGTTCAGCGGGCCGTTCCGGCCGGCCCTGGACGCGCTGCAGGGTGTCGTCGTGCAGGAGGATGGGCACCCCGTCGGCGGACAGCTGGACGTCGATCTCCACGCCGTCGCAGGCGGCTACGTCGAAGGCGGCCTGCAGCGCCTCGATCGTGTTCTCAGGCGCTCGTCGCCAGTCTCCCCGGTGCGCGAGCCGTAGCGGCCGGTAGGTCGACGCCATCGTCTCAGCCGACCTCGAGGTGGGCGGAGATCCCGAGGTGATCGCTGGGAAAGAGCGTCTCGTCTTCCGGGTCGGGCCGGTCGAAGGCGAGACCGGCATCCACGACCCGTGCGCGACCCCGGACCCAGATGTAGTCGAGACATCCCGGGTCGCCGTCCGTGTCCATTGCCGGGGCCTGCAGGCCGGATGGCCAGGTCACGTCGGGCTCGCGACCGTTCGCCCGGGCGAAGGCGGACCAGAATCCAACCGCGGTCATCCGTCCGTACGTGGCCTCGGTCGGTCGGACGTTGAAGTCACCGACGACGATCTGGGCCTCGGCGTCGGCCAGCGGAACCTGCTCCAGCCACGCCAGCAGCTGCCCGACCTGGTCATCGCGGGTCCCATCATCCGGGACGAGGTGGTGGAGATGCGTCACCGCGATCAGGACCCTGGCACCTCCCGGCAGGGTCACGACGAGGCGGTGGGCGGCTCGGTTCAGACCCAGATCGAGGCGGTCGACAGCCGTCACGGCGAGGCCTTCTCGGACAAGGATGCTGTTGCCGTATTCGGGGCGGCCCGCCCATCCGCGGACAGCTCGATAGTTGCCCTCCCCAGCCGCACCGATGATGCGATCCTGCTGCATCACGTACACGACTTCCTGGAGCCCGAGCAGGTCGGGCTGCAGGGCCGACATGTCGGCAAGGATCAGCGGCAGCCGCTCGGGCCAGCGATCGGCGAGATTGAGGATATTCAGCGTCGCGACGTGCAGGCGATCCATCGATCCCTCCATCTGATCACGCAACGGGCCCTCTTATCGGGCGGGCGCGGGTGAAGTCGGCAGCGCGAATGAGAAGGTCGATCCCTCCCCCTCCCGGGAGTGCACCCAGATCCTCCCGCCGTGCTGTTCGACGACGTGGCGGGCGATGGCCAGGCCAAGGCCCGTGCCCCCGCCGACCTCGGCCCGCAACCGCGCACGATCCACCTTGTAGAAGCGCTCGAACACGCGCTCCCGGGCGCCCGCCGGGATGCCCACGCCATGGTCCTCCACACTCACGACCACCTCTCCGCCGGCGGGCTCCGTGCGCACGACGACATCGCCTCCGTCGGGGCTGAACTTGACCGCATTGTGAACGAGATTCACCACGACCTGACCGAGACGGGCCGCATCGCCGCGGACCGTCAGAGCTCCGGGGCTGCGCTCGATGCGCAGGCTGACGCCCTGCCGCTCAGCAAAGAGTCGGAGGCGCTCGGCGGAGTCGGCCGCCAGGCGGCCCAGGTCCACGCCATCGGCGAATTCGAGCGTTCCGCCGCTCTCGATCCGCGACAGGTCCAGCAGCTCGTTGACCATCTGGACGAGGTGGCCGGTCTCGATCTCGATCTTCTCGATCCGCTCGCGCATCCGCGGTGGGATCTCGTCGCCAGCCTGGGCGGCCTCCCTCGACAGCGTTTCGGCGAGCAGGCTCACCGTGGTCAGCGGCGTCCGCAGCTCGTGCGATAGGTTGTCGATGAACTCGGTCCTGATCCGCTGCAGGCGACGGAGTTCCGAGACATCCTCGAGGACGAGCCACGCGCCACCGGTCCCCGACCGCCGCGCCCGCAGGGCGATGACCGCACCGTCCGGTCCGGCGGGACGGAGCTCCGCTCCGACGACGCCGGCTTCCAGCGCGGCGCGCGCGACCGACTCCGCGGTCTCGTCCAGGAAGGCCTCCATCAGCGAGCGGCCGATCAGCGAGCCCGCCGGGCGGCCGAGTTGACCGTGCGCCAGGTCATTCGCCTCGACGATCTGCAACGCGGCGTCCACACGGATGACACCCGACTCCAACGTATCGGCAAGGTTCGCTCGCTCCAGCCGCTCGTGCGCCAGCGCCCGAGCGTCGTCATCCGCCTGCGCCTGCAGCCGGCTGACGGCTGAGACCAGGTCGCCGGAGGGCGAGTCCGGGCTCACGCTCACCGCCAGTCGTGCGCGGCGCACCTCGAGATCACGGCGCCGTGCGACGGTGATCGCGAGGGCGAGGGCGATGGCCAGGACGATCGAGGCAACGAACCACGGATCCACGGGCCGAGCATGGCACACGGAGGCCCCCCGGGTCCGCTCCGCCGCGAATGCCCGCCGCGGATGGCGCTGCGAACGCGCGCCGCGCCCGAAGCGCCTACCGCCGGCGACGTACCCGGGCCGACCAGGGAGCCCCGCGAGGGACGAGATCGCCGAGCCAGGGCGCTGCCAGCCGGTCGAACTCCGCCTGGTCGATGGCATGACGCAGGACCAGGAGGTGGGCGATCCTGGCCGCCGCTCGACGGGCCGCCGCCGGCACTGTCCGGTAGCTCGGCTGACCCGGCCCTGCGGGCGGCCATGCGCCGGCGACCGCCATCTCCGCGTCATGGCTGGCCAGCTCGGACGAGACACGCAGCGCCTCATCCTCTTCCGGTGATGTCGAGCCGGGCCAGGGCACGTCACCGAGCTGCTGACGGCTCCCCGTCGCGGCCAG
>JAOUEG010000364.1 GCA_029858845.1 Chloroflexota bacterium
CTTGCGCATGTTGAGACCGTGGTCGGCGAGCACGCGCAGGACGGCGAGCAGGGTGCCCGGCTCGTTGCGGACGGCCACGACGATGGTCGTCCGCCGGTAGGGCGCCGGGGTGGCGAGCGGCGGCAGACCGTCATGGTCGGGCCTGGCCAGGATGAGGAAGCGTGTCCGGTTGCCCGGCAGGTCGCCGATGTCGTCGGCCAGGACCTCCAGGCCGAACAGGGCGGCCGCGCGCGGGGAGAGCACCGCGGCGGCGCCGTCCTCGTGCGCCTCGGCGATCGCCTTCCCGGCTCCCGCGGTGTTGTAGGTGCTCAGCAGCTGCCACGGACGACCGCGCAGGAACGTCTCGGCCTGGCCCAGGGCCTGGATGTGGGAGTAGACCCGTTCGATCTCCTCGAGCCGTTGCCCCGGCAGTCCGGCCAGGCAGAGCCGGACGGGCACGACGACCTCGCCGCGGATGATGAGGTCGTACTCCATGAGGAGGTCGTAGTTCTCGCGGACGGTGCCGTGGATGACGTTCTCGATCGGGACGACCGTCGCCGCGGCCCGGCCGTCGGAGGCCGCTTCGAAGGCCGCCCGGAAGCTGGGCAGGGCCACGCGCTCCACGTCTCCGAAGGCGACCAGCACCGCGTCCTCGGCGAAGGCGCCCGGTTCGCCCGTGTACGCCACCGGACGCGCGCGGGTCACTGGTTGAACCAGTCCACCGTGTCGATCCGGCCGGCCTGCTCATCCAGCTCGGCGCGCTGATCGCGCGCGTCGCCGGCCGTGACCGGTGACTTCTTGCGACCGCCCTTGCCGGCCTCCGCGGCCGCCTCCGGGGCGCCGCTCCAGGCCTCCTCGGCAAGCATGGCATTGAGGGCGCGGATGTAGGCCTCGATGGACGCCGCGATGATGTTCGGTCCGCGCGCCTCGCCGGTGTACTCGCCCATGCCGCGCTCGCCGCTCACGAGCGGCGGGGCGATCCGGACCGTGACCACCCCGACCGTATCCGTTCCCTCCCCGAGGGCGTGGATGTCGTAGGCGAGCAGCCGCGGATGGCCGTCCAGGATGTCGTCGAGGGCATCGTCCACGGCGCGATAGAGGGCGTCGATCGGGCCGTTGCCCTCGGCGGACGCTCGCCAATGGTGATCGCCGGCATCCAGGATCACGGCACCGCGGGAGCGGGCATTGGAGCCGGACGTGACCGTCCAGCGCGCGAGGCGGACCGGCTCGCCGGCCGTGATGGGTGGGTTCGAGTCGGTCATCCGGGTCACCTTCGTGTCGTGGCGGAGTCGCTTGGCGTGTCGGACGCGGTGGATGGACCATCGGCCCGGGCGGTTCCCGTCGTGAAGTGCCGTTCGTCACGCCGGCGCAACCGGGCGCCGGATTTCCAGATCGCGTACTCGAGCGAATCGGCCAGGGCCGCCGCCGACGCCGCGATGATGTTGGTGTCCGAACCCATGGTGGACCACGTCCGGGCCCCGTCCTGCGAATCGATGATGACGCGGGTCCGAGCGGCCGTGGCCGCGTCGCCGTCGAGGATGCGGACCTTGTAGTCGACGAGGTGGACGTCGTCGATGGCCGGGTAGAACGCCCGCAGCGCCTTGCGGAGCGCCGCATCGAGGGCGTTGACGGGGCCGTTCCCGTCGGCGGCCGTGTGCAGCGTCTCGCCGTCCACGGCCACCTTGACCGTCGCCTCGGCCAGCATCTCGCGGCCGTCCCGCTGCTCCACCAGGCAGGTGTAGTCCACGATCCGGAACGGCGCTGCGTAGTCCGCGGCATGGCGCCGGATGAGCAGCTCGAACGATGCCTCCGCCCCCTCGAAGGCGAGGCCGTCGGCCTCCAGCTGCTTGATGAGCTTGCTGAGCTCGCGGGCGTCCACGATCCCCTCCAGGTCGTGACCGAGCTGGCGGGCCCGGATGGAGGTGTTCGCCCGGCCGCCCAGTTCGGAGACGACCAGGCGACCCACGTTCCCGACGGATCCCGGGTCCACGTGCTGGTAGGACCGTTCCACCTTCGCCACCGCCGCCCCGTGGACGCCGCCCTTGTGGGCGAACGCGGAACGGCCCACGTACGGCTGGTAGTCGTTCGGCGTGACGTTGGCGATCTCCGCGACGCTGCGCGACAGCTCCGTCAGGCCCTCCAGCCGGCCGCCGCCCGACGGCACCAGCAGGTGCGGCGTCTTCAGCGCGAGGTTGGCCAGGATGGACACGATGTTCGCGTTCCCGGCCCGCTCCCCGTAGCCGTTGATCGTGCCCTGGACGTGGCGGATGCCGGCGGCCACCGCGGCCATCGAGTTCGCCACGGCGAGCTCGGCGTCGTTGTGGGCATGGATCCCCCACGTGATCGGCGGGGCATCCTGGTCGGACTCGAGCGCCGCACGAACGTCCGAGATGACCCTGACGAGTTCGTCGCCCAGGGTCCCGCCGTTCGTGTCGCACAACACGACCGTCCGCGCCCCGGCCTGCCGTGCCGCCCGCAGGGTGGCGAGCGCGTAGTCGGGGTCGGCCTTGTAGCCGTCGAAGAAGTGCTCGGCGTCGTAGACCGCCTCCCGGCCGCGATCGGCGACGAAGCCGACCGAGTCGGCGATCATGTCCAGGTTCTCCTGCGGGCTCGCGCCGAGGACCTCCGTCACGTGCAGCAGCCAGGACTTGCCGAAGATCGTGACGACCGGCGTCTCCGCGGCGACGAGCTCGCGCAGGTTGGGGTCGTCCGCCGGCTTGCTGGACCGGTGGCGGGTCGA
>JAOUEG010000365.1 GCA_029858845.1 Chloroflexota bacterium
GATCAGCGAGATCCCGTTCGCCGGCCCGGTCGGCGCCGTGCGCGTCGGCCGCATCAACGGCGAGTTCGTCGTCAACCCGACCTACACCGAGCTCGCGGACTCGGAGCTCGATCTCATCGTCTCGGGGACCCGGGACGCGATCATGATGGTCGAGGCAGGCGCCAAGTTGCTGCCCGAGGACGTCATGGCCGAGGCGATCCTGTTCGGCCATCGTGCCCTGCAGCCGCTCATCGACATCCAGGAGGAGCTGCGGGCGGCGGTCGGCAAGACCAAGAGCACGCCGTTCCTCGAAGCCGGCGTCGGCTCGGTCCTGGCGTTCGCCGGTGCGGTTGACGCGGGCGACGAGTTCGTCGTGGTGGACGTCGAGACCACCGGAACGGATCCCAAGATGGCCGATCTCGTGGAGATCGCCGCCGTCAAGGTCAAGGGCGGCAAGATCACGGATCGCTGGTCGACCCTCGTCAACCCGGGGCGGCCGATCGTCGGCAACCAGGTCCACGGGATCACGGACAAGGACGTGGCGAAGGCGCCGAGCCCGGCCGAGGCCGCCAAGAAGGCGCTCGAATTCGTCGGTGGATCGGTCGTCGTCGGCCATTCCGTCGGGTTCGATCTCGGGTTCATCGAGGCCGCCCTTGCCGACGGGACGCACTTCGAGCCCGGCAGCTACCTCGACACCCTGACGATCGCCCGCGAGGGATACCCGGATCTCGAGAACTACAAGTTGCCGACGCTGTCCAACTTCTTCGGGATCGAACTCTCCCAAGCGCATCGCGCCCTCCCGGATGCCGAGGCGACGGCCAACCTGCTGATCTGGTTCGGCAACGACCTTCCCGGGCGCATCTCGCGCCTGCGTGACGGGATCGCCGACTCCATCCGCGCCAACCGCACGGGTGGCGACAGCAAGCTCCTGCAGGAAGCGGCTCGCCGCGAGGCGCGTGTGAGCAAGGGCCTGTTCAACCTGATCTTCAAGAAGACCGCCCGCCAGCTTGCCCTCGACGAGGGGATCCGGATGGACGGCCGTGGTCTCACGGAGCTGCGGCAGATCTCCGTCGACGTCGGCGTCCTGCCGAGGGCGCACGGCTCCGGACTGTTCACCCGCGGTGAGACCCAGGTGATGACGATCGCCACGCTCGGAGCATCCTCGGACGTCCAGCGCATCGACACCATCAGTCCCAAGACCGAGAAGCGCTACCTCCACCACTACAACTTCCCGCCCTATTCGACCGGTGAGAACCGGCCGATGCGGGGTCCCAGCCGGCGCGATATCGGGCACGGCAACCTGGCCGAACGGGCTCTGGTGCCGGTCCTGCCGAGCCACGACGACTTCCCGTACGTCATCCGGCTCGTGTCGGAGTGCCTGTCCTCCAATGGCTCGACGTCGATGGCGTCGACCTGCGGGTCGACCCTGGCGCTGATGGACGCCGGTGTGCCGATCTCGGCACCCGTCGCCGGAGCCGCGATGGGCCTGATCAGTGAGCCGGACGGCCGGTTCGTCGTCCTGACCGACATCCTCGGCAAGGAGGATTCCGTCGGTGACATGGACTTCAAGGTGACCGGGACGAGGGACGGGATCACCGCCCTGCAGATGGACATCAAGGTCCAGGGCATCAATGAGGCGATCATCCGAGGCGGGCTCAAGCAGGCGTTCGACGCGCGGCTGGAGATCCTGGACAAGATGACCGCCACGATCCCGGAGACCCGAGCCGAGATGAGCGACTTCGCGCCGCGCATCATCACCATCAAGATCAATCCCGAGAAGATCCGCGAGATCATCGGCAAGGGCGGATCGATGATCCGCAAGATCCAGGAAGAGACCCAGACCGAGATCAACGTCGAGGATGACGGCACCGTGGAGATCGCGGCCGTGTCCGGCGAGAACTCGCGCAAGGCGATCCAGTGGATCGAGTCGTTGACGCGCGAAGTCGAGGTCGGTTCGCTGTACCTCGGCAAGGTCACCCGGATCATGGGCTTCGGCGCCTTCGTCGAGATCCTTCCCGGGAAGGAAGGCCTGGTTCGCATCGGCGAACTCGCCGACTACCATGTGCCGACCGTCGAGGACGTCGTTTCCGTCGGCGACGAGGTGATGGTCGTCGTGACGGAGATCGATCGCCAGGGCCGCGTGAACCTGTCGCGCAAGGCAGCGATGCAGCGCCATCTGGCCAAGGACCCCGCGTAGCGGGACTGCGCATCACCGGGGGTCCCGGGGCCGATCCGGCCGCGGACCCCCACGTTGCATCCCGCCGCAGGTCATCGCGTCCGGGGCGCCGGACGGGCGCTGGTATACTCGCGCCCGTGCCCGAACTGATGGATGACCGTGCGGAGCCGTGCCCTCGATGACTTCCAGATCGTTGACCGTCGCGGTCGTCGGAGCCACCGGCGTTGTCGGTGGCACGATGATCAGGACGCTGGTGGAACGCAGGTTCCCGCTCGGGGAACTGCGCCTGCTCGCAAGCGAGCGAAGCGCCGGCGTGAGCGTGGCCGTCGATGGCGTGGAGCACGCGGTCGCGGAAGCGATGCCCGAATCCTTCGAAGGCGTGGACATCGTGCTAATCAGTGCCGGGGGAGGCACGTCCAGTCGACTCGCGCCTGAGGCGGCACGTCGCGGCGCCACGGTCATCGACAACTCGTCCGCGTGGCGGATGGATCCGTCGGTTCCGTTGGTCGTCAGCCAGGTGAACCCGGACGACCTGGCCTGGCACGAGGGCATCATCGCCAAT
>JAOUEG010000366.1 GCA_029858845.1 Chloroflexota bacterium
GTCGTGTCGACGTAGGCCGTGACCGCGACGGTGAACGTGGCGGACCCGGTGTTGCCGGCGGCGTCGGTGGCCTCGCAGGTGACGGTCGTCGCCCCTACCGGGAACGCGCTGCCCGAGGCGGGGAGGCAGGTCGGGATCAGGCTGCCGTCGACGAGATCGTTGGCGGACGCCGCGCCGTACGCGACGACGGCGCCGGACGGGCTGGTGGCCGGCACGGTGACGTCGGCCGGCGGGGTGACCGTCGGCGGGGTCGTGTCGACGACGGTGACGGTGAACGTGGCCTGGCCGGTGTTGCCGGCGGCGTCGGTGGCGGAGCAGGTGACGGTCGTGGCGCCGAGCGGGAACGTGCTCCCCGAGGCCGGGACGCAGGTCGGGGTGAGGGTGCCGTCGACGTCGTCGGTCGCGCTGGCGCTGTAGGTGACGACGGCGCCGGACGGGCCGGTGGCCTCGGTCGTGATGTCGGCCGGGACGGTGACGACCGGCGGGGTCGTGTCGAGGTCCGCGTAGACGACGGTGACCTTCACGTAGTCGACGAGGAACGTGTGGTTGGGGGCACCGGGGCTGCCGCGCTGATTCGAGACGCGAACGGTGAACGTGCCGTCGAGCAGGTCGCTGCGCGAGAAGACACCGGTGCTCGTCGCGCTGATCGTCGTGTCGCCGCCAGCGGGGCCGCCGGCGGCCTGCGTCCCCTTCGTCGACCCGGTGACGTACGGCTGGGCTCGGACGCTGTCGTCGCCGTTGGTCACGCTGGTGCGGTACTGGAGCTCGACGGTGACGGAGGTGATCGTCGCCCCGCTCGGGATGACCGCGTCAAACCCGAAGTTGCCGTAGATGCGCGCGACGGTGCTGTTCTTCGCCACCGACACGGTCGCATGAGCGCCATCGTCGGCGTAGGCGAGCTCGGGGTTGACCCACGATCCCAAGTCGGGGGCGTTCGACGACGGGAACTGCCCGACGGTCGCCGCGAGCGCGGGAGCCACGCCGATGGCGAGGGCCAGGAGCGACATGGTGACCCACGCGGCCAGCAGCCGGCGGACGAGAGGCGGGCGAGCAGGTCGGCGGGGCATGAGCGACTCTCCGGCGGGCGTCTGGGTGGGGCAATGATTTCACGGCTGGATCCTGGACGCGCGAGTGCGCCCGGCGATGGGCCGAACGTCCCAGGGCGCGCGGTACAGATCCTCGCCCGATGGACAGGCGAGCGGGAAGAGTATCACGGCCCGGAAGGAAACACCGTTCCTCCGCCCGGCCGGACGTGAGCAGCCCGGCGGAAGGCGGCATGGTCCGAGGCCGCCGTCGACCGGGCCGGGGAGCGCGCGCCGGACCGGGCGCCGCAGGGCGGCCCAGAGCGTCCGCCACACGCCCAGGTCGCTCTCGACCCCCCCCCGCCGGCGACGGATCCAACCGAGCGCCGCACTCGAGCCGTCGGCCGCGAGGCCGAGCCCGATCTCGAGGGCGACCAGGAAGACCACCATCGTGTCCGTGAGCCCCAGGGCGTCGGGGCGGTCGGCGACGCGGGCGATCTTGTCCTCGAGGTTGAGCGCCCCGCCCGTCAGCAGCAGGAAGGCGAAGGCGAGCGGGATCGCCTTCGCCAGCTCGTGGGCCGTCTTCTCGCGGACGTAGGCGAGGATCCGCGTGGCCCCGACGACGGCAACGGCGATGAGGGCCGAGCTCGTGACGCGGTCGACGGAGCCGACGACGAACAGCGCCAGCTCCAGCACCGCCGTCCAGACGAGAACGAGGACGGGGATGCCGAGACCGACCGTGGCCAGGTAGACGAGACCGACGAGCTACGCCCGGCGCGTGATCCGGCGGGCGATGCGCGTGGCCCGCCCGACCAGGACGTCGCGCGTCGACAGCGACTCGTAGAAGGCGACCGCGACGAGGAACCCGACCGCGATGAGCCCGCTGATGAGGACGAGGTCCTCGATCGTCACCGGCATCGCCCGCGCCGCTCCGGGTTCATCGGCCCGGGTCTGGGCCAGAGGCTTCGACATCCGGCTGGTCCGTGACGAGCCGGACGATAAGAAGCCAACCCGCCAGGAGCGCGGCGCCCAGCAGGGCCACCTCCAGGCCGATGAACAGCCATACGAGGGCAAAGGCGATCGCGGCAAAGCCTGCTCGCTCGATGGCGGTCCGGTTCTCCCGGATGGCGGGCCGCAGGTCCGATCGCGCGCCCGCGTCGGAGGCCAGCGCGGTCGTTCGGGACGCCGTACTGGAGACCGCTCCGGCCGATCGCGAGGAGAGTCGGACCAGCCATGGCGGACGCCCCGCAACGTAGGCCACGACGGCCAGGGCGATCGCGCCCACGAGGACGTAGGTCGTCAGGTCGATGAGGTCCTGGACGGTCGCGTCCAGGATCGTCACGACCGTCCGTTGGACACCCTCGTCCGCGATACCACCGACCACGACCGAGGCCGCCCCGCGGAGGGCGAGGCGCGCGATCAGGACCGCGACCACGGTCCCGACGGCCGCGTACACGACCATGCGCCGCCGGTCTCGCGCCAGCCAGATCGCCAGGGCGATCAGCAGGACGCTCAGGACGATGAGCGTGATGACGACCACGTCGAAGGCGCGGACGGCGGTCTGTGCCGTGGCCAGACCGTCGGCCTGCATGAGCTGGACCGTTCCGAAGTCGGCGGGCAAGGTGATCCCAAGGGCGGTCTCGAGACGCTCGGCGACGACGGCCGGTGCCTCATCCGCAGACA
>JAOUEG010000040.1 GCA_029858845.1 Chloroflexota bacterium
GTGCCGTCCTCGAGGAGGAAGCCGATACGGCCCCGGAGCACGACCCCGATGTGCCGCACCTGACACCATTCGGTCCCGACGATGGGCTTGATGTGCGTCGACCAGCGCCAGCCGGGCTGCTGGATGTCGTGGGAGACCGTCATGCCGCCCATCGTGAGCATCTCGGAACGAACGGTGTCGATCTCGATCAGGTCATCCGGGCTCGAGAAGCTGCGGACGTGGTGCCGCGCGCGGTCATCCATCGGAGCGCAGAGCCTAGCAGCCCGGTGATGTCTGGAGCAGAGGTGAACATCGCCGGGATGCTCGTGCGCAGGGCGCAGGCAACCGGGTCGAAGTCCGGCGCATCCCCCGGGGCGGAGAACACGACCTGTTGACCCACCTGGAACCGTCATGTCCGCCGCGCCGGGGTTGACCGGTAGACGGAACATGGCAGCGGTAGCCCTGTCCGGGTCCAGCGCACGGATCGGCGCGCCGGCCGAACGACCGGATGGATCATCGCTTGACTCCGACGCCGCTTTCCGATCGGTGGATGCCGTACGCTCCACGTTGCCGGATCGAGCGAGAGGGTCCCGATGAGCGCTGCCACTGCACCAGGGGTCTCGTACCGGGCAGCCACCGACGGTGACATCGGCGGCCAGCACGCCGCCTTCGTCGCCGCGGAGGGCGAGCTGCTCAACCGTCATGGCTTTGGATGGGCGACACCGCCCCCGGTCGACGCACTGGCACCGGGCTTCCGTCATTTCCTGCAGCACGACGCCGGTCGCTGCTTCGTGGCGGAGTCCGAGGGACGGGTCGTGGGCTACTCGGCGGCATGGGTCCGCGGCGAGACCTGGTTCCTGGCCGCGCTGTTCATCGAACCCACCTTCCAGGGGCGTGGCGTCGGTCGCCGGCTGATCGGACTTGCGATGGCCGGGGCACCACGCCAGCGGATGACGATCAGCGACGCCATCCAGCCGATATCGAATGCCCTGTATGCGAAGCACGGGATGCTGCCGATGACGCCGATCCTGGGTTTCGGGGGAACGGCGACCGTCGATCGGCCGCCGGACCTGGTGGCGGCAGAGCCGGACGCGGCAGTGTTCGCTCGACTCGACGTGGCCGTCTATGGTTTCGACCGCGCGATCGACCACGCGTACTGGGCGACCCGGGCGACGCCCACGCTGTGGCTTCGCGACGCGGAGCCCGTTGCCTACTCGTACCGCTGGCCGCACGGCAAGATCGGGCCGCTCGGCGGGTTCGATGAGGTCGGTGCGGCTGCCGCGCTCCGGGCGGAGCTCGCACGGACACCTGCGGCGACGATCATGATCCCTGGGACCTCCCGGTCACTCGTCCGGGCGGCGATCGACGCAGGGCTGCAGTTCACCGTTCCGCCGGGCCTGCTCCTCCTGTCGGAGGGCATCGAGCCGCCGAGCACGCTGGCGATCTCGGGCTACGGCACGTACTGAACCAGCCGGGATCGCCCGCACGCTGGATCCGCAGCCGCAGGGTACGCGGGTCCGCGCGACCGGGCATCTGCGGATCCGGTCGTCATCGAGCGTGGCCACGGAGCGGCGATTGCCGACGTGCCATCATCGGCCGATGTGCACCGCTTCGAGTCCCGGCTCATGACTCGGCGCGGGATCGTGCTGTTCGCGGCGATGTCGGTCATCTGGGGGATCCCCTACTTGCTGATCCGGATCACCGTCGCCGAGATCAGCCCTGCGCTCCTCGTCTTCTCGCGGACGGCGATCGGGGCCGCGCTGCTCCTGCCGATCGCGTTCCTGAGGGTCGATCTCCGTCCCGTCCTGCGTCATTGGCGGTGGATCATCGCGTTCGCGGCGATCGAGATCGCGATCCCGTGGCTGATGCTCGGCGCCGCGGAACAGGCGATCTCGAGCTCGCTGGCGGGCCTTCTGGTCGCAGGCGTCCCCTTGGTCGGGGCGGCGATCGCGGCGATCGTCGGCGGGCCGGATCGCGTCGGACGTCGCCAACTCGTCGGGCTGCTCATCGGGTTCGCGGGCGTGGCGGTGATCGCCGGAGGCGACTTCGACGCCAAGAACACGATGGCGCTGATCCAGGTTGCCATCGTGGTCGTCTGCTATGCCCTCGGTCCGTTCATCCTGTCGCGCCGGCTCAACGGCGTACCGACCCTCGGGATCATGGCGCTGGCGCTGACGCTGACGGCGGTCTTCTACGCACCGGTCGCGCTGGTGAGCTGGCCGGCGACCCAGCCGAGCGCGGATGCTCTCGCCTCGATCGTCATCCTTGCCGTGGTCTGCACGGCGGCCGCCTTCCTCCTCTTCGCAGCGCTCATCAAGGAGGTCGGGCCGGTCCGCGCCACGGTCATCACCTACGTGAACCCGGTGGTCGCCGCTACGCTCGGCGTGCTCATCCTCAGCGAGACACTGACGCTGCCGATGCTCGTCGGTTTCGCGCTGGCGATCGCGGGATCCACGCTGGCGACGCGGCGGCCGAACCCATCCGACGCCGGGGCGGCGGCCGCGGAGCTGGCCGAGAGCGCCGAGGCGTAGCGGCCGGCGTCGCCCTGACAGGCGACGGGTCCGGGCGGATGTGGGCGACCTCTTGCCTGCTCGGGGCCACGAGTCGCAATATCTCTTCGACTGGCGTCCCGTAGCCGGGAGGATGAGATGAGTCAACCACCGCCGGGAGCGACCGGATCCGCCGATCGCTCGTGGATGGCCTGGACCTTGATCGGCCTGGCGATCATCTGGATCGCGGTCCTGGTGATCAGCACGGCGTCGCCGAATCTCGTGTCCGGGAGCCAGCAGGAGCGTCTGCCGCTCGCCCTGTTCGTGACCTGGATCTGGGGTCTGGTGGCGTCGATCGGCTACCTGTGGGGCATGTCCCGGCTTCGTGGCGCCGCGAGCAGGCAGCCCCTCTGGATCGGGCTCGTCGTCGCGGTCGGGGCGATCTGGGGCGTGGCGACGATCGCGAGCGTGGCGCTCCCGGTGTGGGAGACGGGAAGCGATCCGACCCGCTTGCCGGTATGGGCGCTCGCCGCACCGATCGGAGCCGCCCTGCTCACGACGCTTGCCAGCGTCGTCGCCGGGATCTTCAGTCAGGCACCGCAGTAGCGGCGGCCCCACCCGGGCCGAACAGGCGTCCTGCGTCCAGGACGAGCGTGGCTGCCCGCGATCAGCGCGAGGACCGGTCCCGACACCATCGCCGCGGTGAGTGAGCCGCGGGCGTTCTCGGGGATGGGCGCTTGCGGCGACGAGCATATCGAGCGTCCGGGTCAGGAACTGGAGTTCGGCGACCGTCGTCCCGGTGCTCCGGAGCACCACACCCTCGCCCCACCCCTCTTCCACCGGCGACCCGGGTGGCGCACAATGCCCGCCACGGCTACGGTGGCATGGGCCCCGGGGGAGCTCGTTGCACGGCGTCCCCAGAATCGGTCGCCCGACGCGTGCAAAAGCCAATGGCGAGACCGACCGGGCCGGTGGAGGGCAACGCATGGTGCGTCGATTCGCCAGGAGATTCGGGGTCGCCGTCTCGGTGACCGCGGTCGTCCTCAGTCTGACCGTCGGTACAGCGCTGGCCGGGGAAGTGACCGGGAACGGCAAGCACAAGGACATGTCGCACGCCAACTCGATCTGCGCCTTTTCCGGATTGAATGACTACCCGGATGGCTCGCAGAGCGGCCCCGCAGGCAAGGTCCAGTCTTACGGACAGGACGTCAGGCTCTACGGCGTCGATCCGCGCCAGTTCAATCCCGGCGATGCATGTCGAGGCGGCAGCAACCCGTACCGACAGTAGTCCGCGACCCACGGAAGATCGGCCCTGACGATGTCGTCGGGGCCGATCTCGTCCGTCCATCCCCTGCTCGATGATGGGTCCCGACCCTGGCGCTGATCGCGGGCGCTGATCGCGGGCGCTGATCGCGCCGGGTCAGGAGTCCGTCGCGGTCGCGTGGAGTCGGCGCTCGAAACCATCGAGGATCACTTCCAGTCCGAAGTCGAAGCGCCCATCCAGGTCGCCCGCGAAGACCTGCGCGCCGGCCCAGCTGACGTTCGGGTAGAGATCAGGCGGAAGCGCCTGTACGGCCGCGGCGCCCGCTGCTCGCCGAGCCTGTCGGTCCGCACCCGTGGAGCCACCGAGACCGACCGCTTCCCACAGGGCCGCCCCGGCGACGTAGTTGCCGAGCACATGGTTCGCGAACACGGCGTCGCGCTCAGCGAAGCCCGCCGACCGGAAGATCCCGAGCGCTCGGTCCAGATCCTTGAGCCCGCCGCTCCTGCGGTCGCCGCGGGAGGTGAGAAGGACCGTCAGGTGCGGGCGCTTGAGCAATCCGCTCCGAACGTCCCTGGCGAGTGCCGTGGCATCGGCTCGCCAGTCACCTGTCGGAGGCGTCGCGGGCAGTTCCGCGGTCATCGCGTCCAGGGCGAGGTCGAGGAGGGTCTCGCGGTCTGGAACGTGTCGGTAGAGCGACATCACGCCGCATCCGAGGCGTTCGGCGACGGCTCGCATCGTCAGCGCGTCCGGTCCGTGCTCGTCGACGAGCCCGACCGCGGCGGCGACGATCGCCTCCTGGCTCAACGCCGGCCTCACGGCCCGCGGGACCCGGGCCGATTCATCTCGGGCGCCGTCAGAGGGGCTTGACATGCGGCCATCGTAGCGGTAGCGTACGATGTACGCAAGCGTACAGTGTACGCAGACCAAGGAGGTCCCGCGGTGGATGGCTCGATCGTCAAGTTGGCGGTAGCGGGCGTGCTCGGCGCCCATGGGATCGGACACGTGCTCGGGTGGCTTCCCGCGTGGGGCATCGCCACATTCGAGGGCATGTCCAGCCATTCGTGGCTACTCTCAGGAGCACTCGGAGACGGCGCCGCACGGGTCGCGGCGGGCATGCTCTTCATCGTCCCGACCGTCGGCTTCGTCGCCGCGGCGGGGGGCTTGCTTCTCGACCAGTCCTGGTGGCGCCAGGTCGCCGTCGGTTCCGCCGTCCTGTCCCTCGGGGCAATCGCCCTGTTCCCGCAGGCGTTCGCGCCCACGTCCACGTTCGCCGCAGTGGCAGTCGACGTCGCCGTGCTCTACGGGATCCTGGTGGCGGGCTGGGGAGCCGAGGTGGGCGTGGCGTAGCGATCCACGGGTGGAGACCGGGGGCCTGGAACGCCCGGCGTCCCGGGTCGGAACGGCCGTCCGTGCGGTGCGCGGGGCGGTCAGGGTCGGCGAGCGACCACCAGGAAGAGTGGATAGACACGCCCGTCCGACGCGATCTCGTCGGCGGTCGTGAACGTGACGTCGCGAAACCCGGCCGCCTCGATGCGACGCCCGAGTTCGCCGCGATCGAACCCGTGGTGAACGTCGGCGTCCGGGTCGCTGTGGAAGGTCCCGTCCTCGGCATCGAGATCGACGAGGGCCAGCCGCCCGCCCGGCTCGACCATGGCGAACAGATCGTCGATGGCGGCGGCGGTATCCGGCACGTGATGCAACGCCATGAGGCTCACGACCAGATCGAACCGCTCCGCCGGTCGAGGATCGGCGGCCAGGGCGAACCGCAGCGTGCGGACGTTCTCGAGACCGGCGGCGCGCACCTTCTCATCGGCAACGGCCAGCATCCCGACGGACGGATCCGCCAGCACGAGCGTGCCCACCTCCTGGGCCAGCGCCAGGCCCAGCAAGCCCGTGCCGGCGCCGATCTCGAGCACGCTGAGATCGCGGGTCAGGGGGACGGCTTCACGGATGACCGCGGCGACGGCCTCGGCGCGTTCGATGCGCTCCGGGCTGTCCCACTCGGGCGCGCGTTCATCGAAGGTCGGCATCCACGCATTGTGCCGGTTCACCAGGGCAAGGGGGTCGCGCTGCCCGGTCGCGGGGCCGGCGCTGGCGGAGATGGCCGCCTACATGAATCGCTTCACGATGGCGAAGATCCGCGGGCTGGTCAGGTAGAAGGCGTTGAAGAACTGACGCCGGATCCGGCCGCCGGAGTGGCTCGCCTCCAACTCGTTCCAGACGTCGACGATCGTCGTCTTCTCGTGGCCGTACCTCGCCTTCTCGGCCTGGAGCTGATCGTAGAAGGCCTGCCACTCGGCCACGATCTCGGGATGTTGCACGAAATACCCCCGGATGTGCGCCAGGAGCGGCTCGACCGTCCCATCGCGATCCACGAGCAACGTCGCCTCACCCAGCGGGTGAAGGAGGTAGGGCACCGTCTCGACGCTGTGGACGAGCACGGCACGGGAGAAGAACAGGTTGCCCACCTTGATGCCGTCCGTCACGCGATTGCGGATCCCAGCCGCGACGTCGTCCGCGGCGAGGACCGTGAGAACGTCGATGTCCGAGTCCTCTCGGTGGGTTCCCCGCGCAACGGATCCGAACACCAGAAAGCCGACGATAGACGGATCCGCCCTGGCATCCGCAACCAGCCGCGTGAGGATCTCGGCATGCTTCACATATCCCCCTCCCGGCTTCCGCCCGAGACAGCGAGGTAGCCCGTCACGGTCGGGGGTTCACGATGTCCCACGCAGGAAGCCCAGTCAAGGGCCGCGCTACCCGCGCGTGCCACCGCGACTGCGTCCGCCCGATGAACGAACGGCCCTTGTGCCGGAGTCGTACGCTCGCGCGATGGACGAACGAACGAGTCTCAGCCTGGCGTCGGCTTGATGCGCCTCGTCGGCCGGCTGCGAAAGCGCGGCGGCGGCCCCGCCGCACCCGCCTGCTCGCATCTCGACCAGGTCCGCGACGTGGAGCCCAGGACGATCGGCTGCGAGGAGTGCCTCGCCATCGGCGGTTCCTGGGTCGAGCTCCGGCTCTGCCTTTCGTGCGGTCATGTCGGCTGCTGCGATCTGTCGCCCAATCGACATGCTCGGGCGCATGTTGCCGAGACGGATCACCCGATCATCCGGGCCGACCTGCCGGGCTACACGTGGACCTGGTGCTGGGTGGACGAGATCAAGGTCTGACGCGACCGACGGCCGGCCCGGCACTCAGCTCCCGACGGCACCGGGTCCTGTGGCCGGCAACCCGACAAGCGCATCCAGGATCGCTTCCGCCGCCGCCTCGAGCGAGGCCAGCTCGAGCTCGATGTGAACGTCCGCGGCCCCGATGAGCATGGCGTTGTACGGGATGTCGCGGGCGTCGCCGGACCCGCGGAGATCGCTCCGGAACAGGACGACGGGCTTGCCCCGCGCGTACGCGTAGCCGCACTCCCAGCAGGTCCCGGAATCCGGATCGGGTCCGTCCATGATCGCCACGACCCCTTCGGACCAGTCCAGGCCCTCGAGATCCTTGCGGAAGATGGCGCGGCCCGTCCGTTCCGCGGCCGGGTTCTCCTGAGGCACCCACACGTCGTGGCCGCCGGCTCGGAGCAGCGATGCCAGGCCCGAGTTCCAATCCCGCTCGGGGGTCGTGAACAATGGACCGGCCAGGTAGATCTTCATGGGTGTTCGCCCCCTGTCGTTGCGTGTCGTGCGCACGATACCGGGGTGACCAGCGCGCTATGGTTCCCGCGATCGCAGACGAGGTGTGCCGGTGAGGGACGAGACAGCAGCCGACGGCCAGCCGCGGCTCGCCGTCGTGGGCAGCACGATGATCGACCTGATCGCGTACGCGACGCGGGTACCGAACGCCGGCGAGACGATCCAGGGCGACGAGTTTCGACTCGGCTTCGGAGGCAAGGGCGCCAACCAGGCGGTGATGGCTCGCCTGCTGGGAGCGGACGTCGCCATGGTCAACACGCTCGGGGATGACGTCTTCGGCGACATGACTCTCCGCAATTTCGAAGCATTCGGGATCGACACCGACCACGTCGACCGGGTCCCGGGATCGAGCGGCGTGGCTCCGATCTGGGTGGAACCGAACGGGACGAATCGGATCATCTGTGTCGCCGGCGCGAATGACGCGATGCAACCGGGCGCGAGCGAGTCCGCGATCCGGGCCCTCCTGCCGCTGCACGTCGTCGTCGGACAGTTCGAGATCCCGCAGCCCGTGACCGCCGCGGCGTTCGCGGCTGCGCGGTCAGGCGGCGCCGTGACGGTGCTCAACCCGGCCCCCGCCGCCGAGATGGATCCGGCCCTGCTCCAGGTGACCGACTGGCTCATCCCGAACGAGCACGAATTCGCCGGGCTCGCCGGCGCGTCCAGCGATGCGACGGACGACGAGATCGCGACCTTCGCCGCCCGGACCCGAACGCGCCTGGTCGTCACCCTGGGGCCGCGCGGGGCCGCCCTGCTGGGTTCGGACGGCGTGGTCCATCGCGTGGCGGCCACGCCGGTCGACGCCGTGGACACGACGGGCGCCGGCGACGCGTTCGTGGGCGCATTCGCGTACGGCCTCGCGCTCGGCCTCGAGGAACTCCGAGCCGTGCGACTCGGCGTCCGATGCGCGTCGGACAGCGTGCTGCGCCCCGGTACGCAGACATCGTTCCCGGACCGGGAACGGGCGCACGGGTTCCTCGACGAGATCTGAGGAGTGGGCGGCCGTGCTCCCTCGATCCGTGCCGGCGGCGACTCAGCCCCGGCGGGAACGAGTCAGGCGCGGCGCGATCGAGCGCTGACCGGCTCAAGTCGAAGGGCCATGACCGGACAGCCGTCCACGGCCCGCTGGGCGTCGTGAAGGCGCCCGCGCTCGGCGGGATCAGGTTCCTGGACGCGGCCAGCATGACCCGTCACAGTGGTATGAGGCATCGGACAGAGACGAGGGTTCCCCCTCCGGAGCTACCGCCGATGGCAGCAGCCGGGCACCCTGGAGGGCTCGGGTCGCTAGTGCGTCCGACGCGTGGAAACGCCGAGCGTGGCCAGCAGCGCGAGGGCTGCTGCCGGGTCCGGCAGGCGGTACCGGGCGCGCGTGCTTCCGGGACCCACCCGGATCGACCAGGCGTCGTCCGGAAGGCGCTCGAAGAGGTCCTCGTCGGTTCGATCGTCGCCGATGGCGAGTTCGAATCCGGCCGTTTCGCCGAGCGAGCGCACGTGCGCCACGACCTCGCCCTTGTTGGCCCAGGCGAACCGGACCTCGACGATCTTGTTCCCACGCAGCACCGCGAGCTCCGTGCCCGCAAGCTGCTGATCGAGCGCAGCGGCGACCTCGTTCGCCAGCCAGTCGCCGAACTCCGGCTCGACCAGTCGGAAGTGCCAGGCCAGCGAGAACTCCTTCTCCTCGATGGTGCTGCCCGGCGCCCGAGCGGCGAAATGCTCCAGGACGGGACGCACCCTTTCCTTCCATTCGACGTCGGCGCCCGGCCTCAGGGGGCGCCACTCGTCCGTCCCGGGGGGACGGAGCAGCGCACCGTGCTCGGCGGCAAGCCAGGTCCCCTTGAGGTCCCCGAACCACCGCTCCAGGTCGAGGACGGATCGGCCCGAGACGATGACGACCGTGGTGTTGCGGCGGCGGGCCAGGGCCCCCACGACCTCTCCCACGGCCGCGCTCGGGACCGCCTCGGACGGGCGTGCGGCGATCGGGACGAGGGTGCCGTCGTAGTCGAGGTAGCAGGCTCGCCGCGCCGCGGATCGGAAGGCGCGCCGGATCTCCGTGACCGGTGGCACGGGCACCGAGCCCGGGACCTGCCCGGGATCGCGCCCGGCCCGCGCGATGTCCGCGACGGATCGTTCCGCCCAGACCAGCGCGTTGTTGCGCCGGACCCGCTCCAGGAGGACGGCCTGGCGCTCGGCTCGTTCCTCCTCCGGCATGCTCAGGGCACGGTCCAGGGCCTCTGCCGACCCTGGCTCATCGTACGGGTTGACCCGGATCGCCTCACCCATCTCCCCGGCTGCGCCGGCGAGCTCGCTGAGCAGCAGGACGCCGGCCCGATCGCGCTGGCAGGCCACGTACTCCTTGGCCACCAGGTTCATCCCGTCCCGGAGCGACGCGACCCACCCGACGTCGGCGGCCGCGTACAGCGCGGCGAGCTCCGACCGGGGGATCGACCGCCGGAGGTAGATGACCGGGCTCCACGTCGCCGTCCCGAGCTCACCGTTGATCTCACCCACCATCTCGCTCACCTGGCGCCGCAGGTCCGCATAGCGCGGGATCCGCTCACGCGACGGGACCGCCACCTGGATGAACGTCACCTTGCGACGCCAGCCGGGACGAGAGACCAGGAAGTGGCGGAATGCCCGCAGGCGCTCGGGGATACCTTTCGTGTAGTCGAGTCGGTCGACGGCCAGGATCAGGCGTCGTCCAGCATGGCGGGCATGGAGGTCTGTGATCCGCTTCGCGACCACGGCATCCGATGACACGAGCCGCTCCCATTCGTCGGTCACGATCCCGATCGGACGAGCCTCAAGGCTGACGACGCGTCCCCCGACCTCTACCTGGTCCATCCGGCTCTCGATGCCCAGGATCTGGAGCAGGCTGCGTCGGAAGGCCCCCATGTGCTCGTGCGTCTGAAAACCGATCACGTCGGCACCGAGCAGCCCTTGGAGGATCGCCTCGCGCTGGGGCAGGATCCGGAAGATCTCGGGCGGCGGGAAGGGCACGTGGAGGAAGAAGCCGGAGCGCACCTCCGGCCGCGCTTCGCGGAGCAGCCCCGGGAGCAGCATGAGCTGGTAGTCCTGGACCCAGACGAGATCGTCCGGGCGGACCCTGTCGATCACCCCGGCAGCGAACCGCTCGTTCGCGTCCCGATAGGCATGCCAGGTCTCAGGGTCGAACGTGACGCGGGACGGGAAGCCATGCAGCAGCGGCCACAACGTGTTGTTGCTGTAGCCCTCATAGAACGCGCGCCCGACCCCGGGCGGCAGATCCACCGCTGCGAACCCATGATCGCGCTCCCACTGCCGCAGGAGCTTCGTCCGTCCCGTCGTGTCGCCGGACGGCGCGTCGCCCGGCCAGCCGATCCAGAGGCCGTTGGTCTGCTCGAGGACGGGTCCGAGCGCGGCGACGAGTCCACCGCTGCTGCGTTCGCCGTGCCAGCGCCCGCCGGAGCGACGCGCGGTCAACGGCAGGCGGTTGGAAACCACGACGATCCGATCGGACATGGCTCAAGTATCGACCCGGGGTGCTAGTGGCGCCAGGAAGTGGCGCCACTAGCGTCCGGCGGGAGTGCGATAGTCCCTCCATGCCATTCGTCGTTTCCGCCCGG
>JAOUEG010000367.1 GCA_029858845.1 Chloroflexota bacterium
GGACGCGTACATGGCGCTCCATGCCGCCGTGGAGGCGGCGGTCGCGACCGTCGGCCCCGACCCGTTCGCCCGCCTCGATGCCGCGATGCGCGCGTACGTCTGGTTCGGGCTCGGCAACCGTGGCCGATATCGCGTGCTATTCGGCGAGCATGCCCTGGCCCTGGGCGGATATCCGGAGACAGCCGCCGCCGGCCGTGCCGCCTTCACCTTCTTCAGCGCCTGCGTGACGGCGTGTGCCACTCGCGCCGGACGCGACGCGGTCGACACGACGCGTGCTGGATGGGCGCTACTGCACGGGATCGTCACCCTCGTCCTGGAACGGGAGATCCGGTTCGAGGACGATACGCATAGCGCCGAGACGCTCGTGGATACGGCCGTCGGGATGTTCGTCGGAGACCTCCGCAGGTCCCGCCAGGCGCCATGATCCGGCCGCGCAGCCGTCTCGGTCGTGCGGCCTGCGCTCGCGCCCGACCCACGGCCCGAGGTCCTCGTACGCCATCAATACCCCGACCAGGCGCGGGCATGCGAGACGTTCATCGCGGTGGACGCCTCGTCCGCTCGGCGAACGCGCGGACCACGGCGGCCGTCCCGGTCCCCGTGAGCGGCAGCCCGTGGCCGCCGCCGAGAACGGTGGGCTCGAGGCCGGCGATCCTGCTGATGGAGCTGATCGCGGCCCCTTGATCCCAGGTGGTGTACCAGGGCGGCCCGGAGAGGCCCTGGCGCTGCCGAAGGATGCCGGCCATCGTGTTCACCTCCAGGGTCACGAGGGCATCGCCGCTGAGGACGACCCGATCACTCGCGCGGATGTAGGCCACGTGCCCCGGCGTGTGGCCCGGCGTGTGGATCCATTCCCAATCTTCCACGCCGGGGATGACGCCTCCGGGGCCGAGCGCGTGCACGACGCCCGCCAGGCTCGATCGGGCGAGCGTCGCCTCGCGGCGGCGGTCGCCGATGGCGCGCATCAGCGGCAGGATCAACCAGCGGTCCAGCGGCCCGGCAAGCCTCGTCATGGCGGCGAAGTCGCCCGTGGCGATCGGGAGTTCCGCCGGGTGGACGTAGACGGGACAGCCCCACGCTTCGGCCAGCTCGCGGGCCGACCCGCCATGATCAGGGTGGGCGTGCGTCAGGAGGATCGCCGTCGGGACCAGGTCGGGACCGAGCAGCGACCGCACGGCTGCCTGGATGCGTGGTCCGTCGCTCCCCCAGCCGCTATCGACCATCACCCACGACGAGCTGTCGCGGACAAGGTAGACGTTGGTCTGGGTGCGACCCCACGGGCCGAGGAGGACGACCTTCGGCGCGATCTCCGTGCCTGCGCCTCCGTTGGTCCCGAGGGGCAAGCGCATCCTCGTGGGGACAGGCCCCTGCCGTCGGCGAGTCGCCACGAGGATCCCGATCGCCGCCAGCAACCCGGCTCCCGCCGGTGCCCAGATCCGCTTCACGGGAGGAGTCTATGCAGCCCGACGCCCGCGCGCGGATCGGATGGCCTACTCTCGAGCCTCGCGAGCATGGGCGTGCCTTCGCCGCATCGCGGGGCCAGGCCGCACGCCCAGGAACAGCACCGCCAGGGACGCGCATGCAGGACGACCGACCATGACCGATCACGCGACCCAGCCAGCGCCGAGCGACGGGCAGACCCCCGTCCTGGAGGCCATCGCCGCGATCCGGGTGATCCCCGTCCTCACCATCCACGAGGCATCGGTCGCCGGGGACGTCGGTGCCGCCCTGAAGGCCGGTGGCCTGCCCTGCGCGGAGGTGACGTTGCGGACCCCGGCTGGACTCCAGGCGATCCGCGCGATGGCATCCGACCCGGACATGCTCGTCGGTGCCGGCACGGTTCTCGTGGCCGGGCAGGTCGAAGAGGCGGTCGCGGCCGGAGCCCGCTTCATCGTTTCACCCGGATTCGACCGCGATGTCGTTGAGGCCTGTCGGCGTGCGGGCGTTCCGATCATCCCGGGCGTTGCCACCGCGACCGAGATCCAGGCGGCCCTTCGCGTCGGCATCACGGTGGTCAAGCTGTTCCCGGCCGAGGCGATCGGTGGCGTCAGGATCCTGGAGGCACTCGGCGCGCCCTTCCCGGGGCTCCGATTCATCCCGACCGGGGGGATCACCCCGGAGAACGCCACGAGCTACCTGGAGCAGCCGGCCGTGCTCGCCGTCGGCGGCAGCTGGATCGCGCCGAGCAGCCTGGTCCACGCCGGCCGCTTCGACGAGATCACGAGGCGCGCCAGGGAAGCCACGATGCTCGCCCAGGGGCGTTGACCGTCGTGCGATGAGCCCACCGCGGGCGGTACGCACCGCGGTGGGCTGTGATGGACCGACGGGGGGCCGACCGGGGGTTACGGGGCCGGCGGAGCGCCGGGGTAGACGATCCCCTGGACGACGCCGTTGCCGTTCTCGTCCCCGTTCATGGGTCCGGTGAAGGTCAGGTAGTAGGTCCAACCCGCATAGTCACCACTGCCGAGGAGCCAGCAGGATTGGGCCAGGCCGTCTCCGTCGTGCCAGACGCCGCCGGTGCATTGGCCATCCCATGCGCCGTCACCCGTCTCCATGTGCATCGGGCCCCATTCGGGGCCGACGGTCGTGTAGAGATCGACGCTGAACGCCCAGGTGGCCTTGCCGTTCACCCGGGCGTCGTTCATATCGAACGTGAACGCCACTTCGCCGTCACGGATCGTCTCCGTG
>JAOUEG010000041.1 GCA_029858845.1 Chloroflexota bacterium
CGCTGGAAGTCACCCAGCTCGCGGATTCGTTCCGCGGCTTCCTGGACAGCGTGAATCAGGGGCCGGACGGCGATGGATCCCGATCGGGAACCGGGTCGCGCACCCTGGGATCCGCCGCGCCCGGCCAGAGCGCCGGCGAGGCCGGGGAAGCGGCACCGGAGACTCGAACGGGCTTCTGACCGGGCCGAACCCGAAGGGGCCGGACGATCCCGCCGTTGAGGGCCATCGGCCCTGACGGGGCGATCGTGCGGCCCGCCATGCTCGAGGGGCAGAGCGGTGCTGCGGTCGTGCCATGGCCGGCGGCTGCGATCGCGCGAGGCAGCACCGATGGTGGGTCCCGACGAGGAGGTGCCACATGACGTCCGATGAGCGTCAGCAGACCTCTCATCAGGTGCTCTGCCGAGCGTCCTAGGTCCGCACCGTGAACGACCTGTCCCTTCCCGCCCTGCTCGTGGCGTTCGCCGTGGCGGCCGCCGTCGTGGTTGCCGCGGGTGTGGTCCTGGCCAGGAGCGGTGACACCATCGCCGAGCGCACCGGCCTTGGTGGCCTGTTCATCGGGATGCTGCTGCTGGCCGGGGCGACCTCGCTCCCGGAACTTGCGACGGATATCAGCGCCGCGCTGGCGGGCGCTCCGGACCTGGCCGTCGGCGACCTGTTCGGCAGCAGCATGGCGAACATGGCCATCCTGGCCAGCATCGACCTCCTCCATCGTGGTCGAGTGTGGCCGCGCGTCGGGCTGGGTCATGCCCGCCTGGCGACGATGCCGATCTCGCTGACGGCGCTCGCCGTCATGGCCATCGTCGCGCCGCCCGGGATCGTCCTTGGCTGGGTCGGGATCGAGACGGTCGTCATCGTGATCGCCTACGTGGCCGCGGTCCGCTGGATCCGCCGGCCCCTGGGTCGAGGGCGGCGTGGCCACGAAGCGGTCGGCGAGATCATCGCCCCGACCGGCTGGACCCTGCGCTCGTATCGGACCGTGAGGACCCGGACCGTGTACGTCCAGTTCACCATCGCGAGCATCGCGGTGCTCCTGTTCGCGCCGATCCTGGCCCTGTCCGGCCAGGGGATCGCGGCCGCGACGGGCATCGGCGAGACGTTCGTGGGCGCGCTCCTGCTGGCCGGATCCACCTCCCTCCCCGAGTTGGTCGCGTCCATCGCGGCCGTCCGCATCGGCGCCTACGAGCTGGCGGTCGGCAACCTCTTCGGCAGCAACGCCTTCAACATGGTGGCGCTGCTGGCGGCCGACCTCGCGTACCTGCCCGGCCCGATCCTGGCGGCCGTGTCACCGGTGCAGGCCCTGGCCGGCCTCGGAGCGATCCTGATGATGGCGGTGGCGCTGGCCGCCGTCATCCACGGCGAAGAGACGCGGATCCGGAGGCTGGAACCGGATGCCGTCCTCGTGCTCGTCATCTGGGCCAGCCTGCTCGGTGCCATCTACGTCGCGAGTGGAGCACATTGATGGCGACCTCGGTCATCGGCAGGAAGGACCCCGGGGATCCGTTGAGCGGGCCGACCGCTCGATCACTGCGACCCTGGTCCCTGCCCGCCTCGGATGTCGCCTCCGAACTGGGTACCGACCTGCGAGCGGGCCTGTCCGAGGCGGAGGCCGCCCTCCGGCTCGAGCGGACGGGTCCGAACATGCTCAGCGAGCGACGGCGGCGGCCGGTCTGGATGCTGCTCGTGGATCAGTTCGCCAACGCCATGATCGTCGTCCTGATGGTCGCAGCCGCGGTGACCGCGTTCATCGGAGATCTCAAGGACACCATCGTCATCGTGGCGATCGTCGTCCTCAACGCCATCATCGGTTTCATCCAGGAGTTCCGGGCCGAGCGGGCGATGGACGCCCTGCGACGGATGACCAGCCCGGTAGCGCGGATCGTCCGCGACGGTGAGGTCGCCCTTGTGACGGCGACCGGCGTGGTCGTGGGCGACGTCGTCCGACTGGAGGCCGGCGACATCGTCACCGCGGACCTGCGGCTCGTCCGGACGGCCGGGCTTCGGATCGACGAGGCGGCCCTGACCGGTGAATCGGAGCCCGTCGAGAAAGTCGTCGAGCCGCTCCCGGACGTCACGGATGCCCTGCTCGCCGACCAGCGCAACATGGCTTTCAGCGGGACGGCCGCGACGTACGGTCGCGGCACGGGCGTCGTGGTCGCGACCGGGATGGCGACGGCCCTCGGGCGGGTAGCCGAGCTGATGCAGGAGCACGGATCCGGACCGACGCCCCTGCAGCGGCGGCTCTCCGCCCTCGGGCGCTGGCTCGCCGTCGCCGCGCTGGTGGTCTGTTCGATCGTCTTCGTTGCAGGGCTTGCCCGCGGCGAATCCGTCGAGGTCATGTTCCTGACCGCCGTCAGCCTGGCCGTGGCGGCGATCCCCGAGGGCCTGCCGGCGGTCGTGACCATCGCCCTGGCGCTCGGCGCGCGCCGGCTCGCCCACCGGCATGCCCTGATCCGCAAGCTGCCGGCGGTCGAGACCCTCGGGTCCGTCACGGTCATCTGCTCGGACAAGACCGGCACCCTCACCGAGAACCGCATGCTCGTCGAGCACGTCTGGACTCCAGCCGGGGAGTACGACGTCACCGGGGAGGGCTACGCTCCGGACGGCGACGTCCGCCCCGATCCCGCCGCGGATCCCTTCCTCCATCGACTCGCCCGGGTCGCCACCGCCTGCAACGACGCCCATCTCCATGCTCCGCGAGTCGCGGGGGGGCCGTGGACGATGACCGGCGATCCCACGGAGGCGGCCCTGCTCGCCCTCGGCGGCAAGCTCGGCATCGACCAGGGGCGTCTGGAGGCCGAGCGTCCGCGGGTGGAGGAACTGACGTTCGACGCCAGCCGGCGGCGGATGGCGACCGTGCACCGGACCGATGACGAGGTCTGGATCGCGGTCAAGGGCGCGCTGGAGGCCCTGGCACCCCGTTTGGCCCCCGCGGACCGAGAGATCCTGCCCCGTGCCGAATCCGCGGCATCCGCGCTGGCTGCGCAGGGATATCGCGTCCTTGCCCTGGCCGAGCGCGTGACCGCGGAGGTTCCGCCGCTCGACGAGGCCGATAGCGCGCTCCGACTCCTGGGCCTGGTCGGGATCGCCGATCCGCCGCGCTCGGCGTCGAGTCCCGCCATCGAGGCCTGTCGGCAGGCCGGCGTCCGCCCGGTGATGATCACCGGCGACCATCCGCTGACGGCGGCCTCCATCGCCCGGCGCGTCGGCCTGCTGCGCGACGGCGACGGCGTGCTCACCGGGGCGGAACTGGCCGAACTCGATGACGACGCATTCGATGAGCGCGTCGAGAGCATCGCCGTCTATGCGCGGACCAACCCGGAGCAGAAGCTCCGCATCGTGGACGCATGGCGCCGTCGCGACGCGGTCGTCGCCATGACCGGGGACGGCGTCAACGACGCTCCCGCGCTCAAGCGCGCAGACATCGGGGTCGCCATGGGCATCACCGGGACCGAGGTCAGCAAGGAAGCCGCTGACATGGTCCTCGCCGACGACGACTTCGCGACGATCGTCGCCGCGGTGGAGGAGGGACGCCGGATCTACGACAACATCCGGCGGTTCGTCCGCTACCTCCTGACGACGAACTCGGCGGAGATCTGGGTGATGTTCCTCGCCCCGTTCCTCGGGTTGCCCCTTCCACTCATCGCGATCCAGATCCTGTGGATCAACCTCGTCACGGACGGGCTGCCGGCGCTCGCCCTCGGCGTGGAGCCCGTCGAGCCGGACGCCATGCGGCGCCGGCCGCGACCGTTTGGGGAATCCATCATGGGCGCCGGATTGTGGCAGCAGGCCGTCCGGGTCGGTCTGCTCATGGCCGCGGTGACCCTGTTCGTCCAGGCGGTGGCGATCGGTCAGGGATGGCCCTGGCAGACGATGGTCTTCACCACGCTGGCCCTGCTGCAGCTCGGCAATGCCCTGGCCGTCCGGTCGGAGCGGATCGGATTCTTCCGGCTGAGCTGGCGCGGGAACGTCCCCCTGCTCCTGACGGTGGCCGCGACCGCGGTCCTCCAGATCAGCCTGGTCTACCTGCCGATCGGCGCCCAGATCTTCGAGACCGAGCCGCTCGAACCCGTCGCGCTGGCCGTGGTGCTCGCGGCCTCGACCGCGGCCTTCGTCGCCGTGGAGGTCGAGAAGGCCGTCCGGGCACGACGAGCGGCCTAGCCGGATCAAGAGCGTGTCGATGGACGTGGCCGCGAGCCAGGCTCGATCCGGGGCACAGCCATGGTGGGCGGTCCTTACCGTGTGGGTCGTCGTCAACGCGGTCAATGTGCTGCAGGCGATCGGCTTCGCGACCCGGACGGTGGAGCCGGGAGTGAATCGCGCCGGCGGCATCGTCATCGCGCTGCTCGCCATCCCGGCCACGATGGCGCTCGTGGGGTTCGTCCGGGCGGCAGCCGGCTGGCGGCACCTTGCCGGACCGCTTGCGTTCGATGCGTTCGTCGCCTGCCACGTCGTGGTGGATTACTGGCTCCGCATCCCGTTCCGCGAGCCCGGGCACACGGCCGTCCTGGCCGCCTATGTCGCCCTGTTCTTCGGCAGCATCTTCCTCATGGGCATCCCCATGTTCCGGATCGACCGCCGCCGATGGGCGGTCACCGCGGCCACGACGGTGGCTCTCCTCGCGGCCATGGTCTGGGCGATCGGCCAGGGTGTCGGCTGATCGTTCCCGGCGGGCGGGCACCCTCGCCCCGCTGCCGGCATCGGTCCGACGATTCAGGATTCCACACCGAACCTCTCACCGAACCCTCAGGAATCGACGTCAGAGTAGGCGCCTCAGGCAGGGATCGGCCGCCCGGCGGCACGGTTCCGACGAAACGAGCAGCCGACCAGCATGAGGCCCACCATGACCCAGACTCCGGCCGATCCCGGGCGTGACGCGCAGCCCGATCTCCGAACCGTGCCCGACATGGGCGACCCGCGCGCCACCTCGGAGGCGATCCTGTTCGAGGTCCGACGCGTGATCGTCGGTCAGGACGCGATGCTCGAGCGCATCCTCGTGGGTCTCCTGTCCGGCGGCCACATCCTCCTCGAGGGTGTTCCGGGCCTGGCCAAGACCCTGACGATCAAGACGCTCGCCGACGTCCTGGGCGGGAGCTTCAAGCGCATCCAGTTCACCCCGGACCTGATGCCGTCGGATCTCGTGGGTACCCGGATCTACCGCCCCACGGACGGCGCGTTCGAGACCGAGCTTGGGCCGGTCTTCGCCAACTTCCTGTTGGCCGACGAGATCAACCGAGCGCCCGCCAAGGTCCAGTCCGCCCTGCTCGAGGTCATGCAGGAGCACCAGGTCACCATCGGCGGCGTGACCCACCGGGTGCCGGAGCCGTTCATCGTGCTGGCGACCGAGAACCCGATCGAAGCCGAGGGCACGTACCCGCTGCCGGAGGCCCAGGTCGACCGATTCATGCTCAAGATCGTGGTGGGCTATCCCGACGCGAGCGAAGAGGCGCAGATCGTCGCCCGCTCCCTGCGTTCCGGTCTGCCGCCACGCGAAGTCCTCGATGCGGACGGCCTCGCGGCGCTCCAGCGCAAGGTCGACGACGTCTACGTGGACCCCCGCATCATCAGCTACGCCGTGGGCCTCGTGGAGGCGACCCGTCGACTCGCGTACTGGGGCGCCGCCGACCTGGAGTCGTACGTCGCGTACGGCGCCAGCCCGCGCGGGTCCATCAACCTGGTCCACGGTGCGCGGGCCCTCGCCCTCCTGCGCGGCCGGCGCTACGTCCTCCCCTCGGACGTGGCGGAGCTGGCGCCGGATGTCCTGCGCCATCGGCTCGTGCTGTCCTACGCGGCCCTGACGGACGGGATCACGCCGGACACGGTCGTCGCCCGGGTCCTGGGGCTCGTGCCCGCTCCGCAGCTGGACCTCGCCGCAGAGCCCACGGCATGACCAGCGACCTGGCGCTGATCGGGCGCCGCGAACGGACCGCAGCGCGACCGGGCCCCGGGCCGATCTCGGACGATCTCGTCCGACGGCTGGAGGTCGCTCTGACGCGACGGGCCGGTGGGCGCCTGGCCGGCGACCACCGCGGCCACGGCCTCGGCGACGGCCTCGAATTGGATCGCATCCGCCCGTACGAGCCCGGCGACGACGTCCGCAAGATCGACTGGAACGCCACGGCTCGCAGCCTGGTGCCGCAGGTCCGCGAGGACGTGCCGGATCGCCGGCTCACGGCGTGGCTCCTGCTGGACACCTCACCGTCCATGCACTTCGGCACGGCGGACCGCCGCAAGGCCGACGTCGCGGAGGGGGCGGCCCTCGTCGTCGGGAGGTTCGTGGCCCGTCGGTCCGACCGCCTCGGTGTGGTCACGTTCGGTGCCGGACACGAGCGCATCTCACCCCCCGCCGGCGGCCGGAAGGGAATGCTCGGGCTGCTGCGAGCCCTGCATGGCGACGTCCCCGACGAGGGTGGCGGCACGACGAGCATGGCGGGCGCCCTGCGGACGGTCGCGGCGTCACGCACCACCGGCGGACTCGTGACCATCGTGTCCGACTTCCGCGGGCCCGTGGACTGGCGCGCCGGCCTGACCGCGGTCGCGGGTCGGCACTCGATGCTGGCGGTCGAGGTCATCGATCCGCGCGAGGAAGCCCTCGTGGACGTCGGAGAATTGACCCTTGTCGATCCCGAGACCGGCCGCTCCGTGCGCGTGGATACCTCCGATGGCAGGCTCCGAAGCGCGTTCGCCGACGGAGCCGCGGCTGAACGCGCGGCCGTTGCCGCCGAGTTCCGGCGCCTTGGGATCCGGCACCTTCGCCTGTCGACCGAGGGGTCCTGGCTGGCGGCCCTGGCCGGCGGCCTGGACACGACCGGGAGGACGTCGTGACGTTCCTCGCTCCCCTCCTGCTCCTGGGACTCCTCCTGGTTCCGGCCCTTGTCGGCTTGTACCTCGTCGCGCAGCGGCGCCGGTCGCGCTACGCCGTCCGCTTCACGAACGTGGACCTGCTCGCGAACCTCGTGCCGCGACGGCCCGCCTGGCGTCGCCATCTGCCGGCCGCGATCTACCTTGGCGCCGTGGCCCTGCTCGTCATCGGCCTCGCCCGCCCGGTCATGGCGGTCGCGGTCCCGCGCGAGGATGCGACCGTGGTCCTCGCGATCGACGTATCGGGCTCGATGAAGGCGACCGATGTCGCCCCCACCCGGCTGGGCGCGGCACGTGATGCCGCGAAGTCGTTCATCGACCAGCTACCGGAAGGGATCCGCGTCGGGATCGTGGCCTTCGCCTCCCGGCCCGTCACCCTGGTCACCCCGACCACGGATCACGCGCAGCTGAACGCGGCCCTGGACAGCCTCGAGCCGGTGGACGGCACGGCGATGGGCGACGCCATGATGCAGGTCCTGGACATCGCGGAGCAGATCCAGGCGGCAGACGCCGCGGCGGCGACGCCCGCGCCGTCAGCGGCCGCTGCGCCGGGCGCGAGCTCGGCACCCGATGCCACCCCGGGGCCCGCCAGCGCTGGCGATCCGGGCGGAGCGAATGACGGTCCGACCAGCCAGCCGCTGGTCGCGGCGATCCTGCTGTCCGACGGGGCGAACTCGGTCGGTGACGTCGAGCCGCTCGACGCCGCCGAACGCGCGGCCGACCTCGGCGTGCCCATCTACACCATCGCCCTCGGAACGGCTGCCGGAGAGGTGACCGTCGAGGATCCGTTCGGCCAGCCGGTGACGCTCGAGGTACCGCCGGACACGGAGACGCTCGCCCAGATCGCCGAGATCACCCAGGCAGCCGCGTTCGACGCTCCGACGGCCGAGGACCTCGCGGCCGTCTACGACAATCTCGAATCCCGGGTGGGTTCGGTGGAGGAGCAGCAGGAGGTCACGGCCTGGCTCGCCGCCGCCGCGCTCGTCCTGGTCGTCGTCGGAGCCGGCCTGTCCGCGCTCTGGTTCGGACGTCTGCCGTAGGGCCGGAGCCTCACACTGGGCGGATGACGCCCGACCAGCGCCGCACCTTCATCGCCGATCACACGACGATCGGGCCCGCCCCGTTCGTCCCGGAGGTGCGCCTGCACATGGGCGGTCTCGCCATGTCCCTGTGGGAGGCTGCCGCTCTCGCTGATGAGCGCCTGCCGGTCCCACCCCCGTACTGGGCATGGCCCTGGGCGGGCGGCCAGGCCCTCGCCCGCTACGTCCTCGACGGGCCTGACGTCGTTCGCGGCCGCCGGGTCGCCGATATCGGATCCGGCGGCGGGATCGTCGCCATTGCCGCGGCGCTCGCTGGGGCGGCTCACGTGGTGGCGATCGACATCGAGCCGTATGCGGTCGAGGCGTGTCGCCTCAATGCCATGGCCAACGGGATCGACACCGTCGTGGAGGCGCGGCAGGCCGACCCGGTGGGCAGCGACGATGGCTGGGACGTGGTGCTCGCCGGTGACGTCTGGTACGAAGCCGAGCTGGCGGCCTACATGGAGCCGTGGCTGCGCCGCCTCGCGGCGCGCGGCGCCGAGGTGCTGACCGGTGATCTGGGGCGCGCCTACCTCCCCGCCGCCGGCCTGTCCGAGCTGGCGCGCTACACGGTCCCGACGCTGGTCGACCTGGAGGACGTGACCCAGAAAGAGGCCAGGGTCCTGCGCTTCGGAGCCGGCTGACGCTCCCCCGGCCGCCCCTCCGCCGGCCGCTCTTCCCCGACCGCCAGCCGCCGAAGCCGTCCTACCGCCGAAGCCGCGCTCGCCCGAGGTCTCAGTCGATGGGGCGGCGTTCCGCCGCACGACCGTCGGTCCGCCGCTTCGCGCGGTCCATCTCGGCGATCCGGCGCTCCAGGAATGCCCGCTCGGAGGCGTTCCCCGTCAGCGTCAGCGCGCGCTGGTAGGCCACCGACGACTCCGTCCAGCGCCCGAGCCGCCGCAACAGATCGGCGCGCGCCGCATGCAGGTAGGGATAGTCGTCCAATGCGCCGCCGGCCAGGAGTCCGTCCATGATGGCCAGTCCGGGCGACGGGCCGTCCGCCATCGCGACCGCGACAGCACGGTTGAGAGCCACGACCGGCGATGCGTCGATCCGAGCCAGGGCGTCGTAGAGCCCCACGATCCGCCGCCAGTCGGTGTCATCGGGTGACGCAGCCGCGTCATGAACGGCCGCGATCGCGGCCTGCAGCTGGTACGGTCCCGGCCGACCCGCCTGCAGGGCTTGCCCGACCAGGGCGACCCCCTCCCCGATCCGGGCGCGGTCCCAGCGCGACCGATCCTGGTCCTCGAGGAGGATGAGCTCGCCACCGACGCCGGTTCGCGCGTCGCGCCGCGCATCGTGGAGGAGCATCAGGGCGAGCAGCCCGATCGCCTCCGGTTCGTCCGGGAGGAGCGTGACAAGCGTCCTCGCCAGGCGGATCGCCTCGCCGGTCAGCTCGAACCGGATCAGGGCGTCCCCGGACGACGCGGCATACCCCTCGTTGTAGACCAGGTAGAGCACCCGCAGCACGCCGTCGAGGCGCTCGGGCAGCACGTCGACCGGGGGGACGCGATAGGGGATGCGGGCCGCGCGGATCTTGCGCTTGGCCCGGACCAGGCGCTGGGCGAGCGTCGGCTCGGGTACCAGGAACGCCCGCGCGATCTCGGGCGTGGTCAACCCGCCGAGCGTCCGGAGCGTGAGCGCGACCCGGGCATCCATCGGCAGGGCGGGATGACAGCACGTGAAGATGAGCCGGAGCCGATCGTCCGTGATGGGCATCGGATCCTCCTGGTCCGCCGGATCGATGGCCGTGAGCTCGGCCTCGATGGCTGCGGCCCGGCCGAGCTCCTCGGTCTTCTCGCGCAGCCGCCGTCGGCGGCGCAATCGATCGATCGCCCGGTTGCGCGCGGTGGTCGTGATCCAGGCGCCCGGGTTGCCCGGGATGCCGCGGACCGGCCACGTCTCGAGGGCCGTGACGAAGGCCTCCTGGACGACTTCCTCGGCGAGGTCGAAGTCGCCCAGGACGCGGATCAGCGTCGCGACCGCCCGACCCTGCTCCTCGCGGAAGATACGCTCGACGACATCGTGGGCGGCCGTCGGAGCCCCGGGATCGGTGGTCAGCTCGAGCGCGCCGAGGGCGTGCCGGCGCTCGCCTGGGCGATCTCGGCGCTGAAGTCGACGATCGGGCGGACCTCGATGGATCCATGGGTCGCACCCGGGATCATCGCGGCATAGCCGATCGCCTCGTCAAGATCGGCGGCCTCCACGATGTACAGCCCGCCGAGTGCCTCCTTGGTCTCGGCGAACGGGCCGTCCGTGGTCAACGTCCGGCCGTCCCGGACGCGAACGGTCGTGGCCATGGCGGTCGGCTGGAGCGCCTCACCGCCCTTGTACGCGCCGCGTTCGGCGATGTGCCTGGTGAACGCGTTGTAGGCCTCCATCTCGGCGGCCATCGCGTCATCCGGGACGTCCGAGCCCGGTTCCTCGCCATAGATCAACAGGGCGTACTGCATGCCGGCCTCCGCTGTGCGTGCGGCAGTCATCACTCGCTGCCGGTATCACCACGACGAACACCGGTCACGCGAATCGACGACTGGTCCGCTGAGTCTATCCAGCCCGTCCATGGCTCGACGGCCATGACGGCCGCGGTATCGTTCGGCCATGGCGACGCCCAAGGAGATCCTGCGGGTGGGCGACCGAGAGGTCACCATCTCCAACCCGCACAAGGTCTACTTTCCCGACGCGGGCTATACGAAGCTCGATGTCGTCCGGTACTACCTCGCGATCGCGGACGGGGCGCTGACCGGGATCCGCGGACGTCCGATGGCGCTCAAGCGCTTCGTGGACGGTATCGCCAAGGAGCCGTTCTTCCAGAAGCGGGCACCGGACAACACGCCCGACTGGATCCGGACCGCGGAGCTGACGTTCCCGAGTGGCAGGACGGCCGACGAGATCGTGGTCGACGAGGCAGCGGGCCTGATCTGGGTCGTCAACCTCGGCTGCATCGATCTCAACCCGCATCCGGTGCGGGCTGACGACCTGGA
>JAOUEG010000368.1 GCA_029858845.1 Chloroflexota bacterium
CGAGCAGGCGGACGGTACCCAGGCGCCCGCGCAGTGCGTCGCGATCGATCGTCCGCGTCCATCGTTCGCGGAGATCCAGGCGGGCGGGCTTCCACGAGGGCACGTCCGTCGACAGGGCATGCCCGGCGGCCGACCAGGCAATGATCCCGCCGTCCAGGACCGCTGCGTCGGCATGGCCCAGATCGTCCAGCATCCACCACAGGCGGGCGGCGACCCAGCCGCCGACATCGTCGTACGCGACGACCGGGGAGTCATGGCCGATTCCAAGCCCGGCGAGTCGGGCCGCGAAGCGTCGTGGGTCGGGGAGGGGATGGCGTCCCGCACCCTCCGGCGCGACGAGGTCGGAATCGACATCCAGGTGGATCGCGCCCGGCAGGTGGCCGGCATCGTAGGCTGCGCGGCCGGCGCCGGGCTGTCCCAGGTACCAACGACAGTCCACGAGCCGGAGGTTGGTGTCTCCTGCTCGGGACGCCAGGTCCGCGACAGTGATGATCGGCGAGATCGCGGTCATGCATCGAGTATGCCAGCACGCACGTCGGAGCCCGGCCCGTGGGCCAGGCGATCGGCCCGCCGGACTCGTGCCTCGTGCTATCCTTCCGCCGCGCCCGCCCTCGCGCGAGGCGCCGCCCTCGGCCGTTTCGATACCGGCCGAGCCCCGTTCCGGCGTAGCTCAGTGGTAGAGCGGGCGGCTGTTAACCGCTTGGTCGTAGGTTCGAATCCTACCGCCGGAGCCACTCTCCCCTCGTGAAGCGTCCTCATCGGGCAATGCGGGGCGGACCTCGTTCTGACGCGAACCGCCGACTTGTACTGGCATTCCGGAATCCGCCAACTTGTGCTGGACGGCCCCGACAGGCTGACGGTCCGCTGGTGCGGCAGGGGACCGTAGAATCGACGCACCGCCGCAGGCACCCTCCGTGGCATGACCCGTCGCTCGGGAGCCGGCACGTCAGCAGGTGGGCGGCACGTCGACAGGAAGAGGTGGATCGATGAAGGTGCTCGTGGTGGGCGCCGGCATGCAGGGCCAGGTCCTCACCTGGAACCTGGGTCGCAGCGCGGTCGTGACCGAGATCGTCGTAGCCGACTACGACGAGGGCCGGGCGCGGTTCGTGGCCGACCAGGTCGGTGCTGGCAAGGCGACCGCGATCCGGCTCGACGCGTCGGACACTGACGCCGTCGCCGCCGCGGCCACCGGGGCGAAGCTGGTCATCAACGCCGTGGTCCCGCAGTTCAACATGTCGATCCTGCGGGCATGCCTGAAGGCCGGCGCGAACTACCTCGACATGGCCTCGGGGCAGACGCCGACCCAGACGATCGACGAGGCCTGGCTCGAGCAGTCCGCCCTCGACCCCGAGTTCCGGGCGGCCGGCCTCTGCGCCCTCCAGAGCACGGGCATGGACCCGGGCGTGACGAACACCTTCGCCGCCAACGCCTACGAGGACCTCGATCGCTGCACCGAGATCCGGGTCAAGGACTACGCGCTCTTCGACTCCCCGGTGCCGCTCCAGGTCTGGTCCCAGGAGACCTACTACACGGACTGCGCGCAGCCGCCCCTGCTGTTCGAGGACGGCGACTTCACGCGGGTCGAGATCTTCGGGCGCGAGGAGTGGTACGACTTCCCCGAACCCTTCGGCCGCGGGCTCTGCATCGCCCATGACCACGAGGAGGTCTCGACCCTGGCGCGCCTGCTGCCGAAGCGGTTCGGCGACAAGGGGCTCCGCTACGTCGACTTCAAGATGGGCACCGACGAGGCCTCGCTCCGCGCCGACGCCGCGTTCGTGGGCTCCGGCATGGCCAGCGCGGAGCCGGTCACCCTGAAGGACGGGACCCGGGTCCGGCCGATCGACGTCTACGTCGCCACGCTGCCGCCCAACCCGCCCGCTGACGAGCTTGCGAAGCTGGCGGCCACGGGCGACATCCTCGACATCGGCATCCAGCTCGTCGACTGCATCGGCGAGAAGGACGGCAAGCCGCACACGATCCACTACTCGATCGTGGGTCCGGACATCAAGCGCGTCAACGAGCTGATCCCGGGCGCCACGTCCGTCTCGTACGGGACCTCGACACCGGCCTCGATCTACGCCGAGTTCATCCTTGACGGGCGGATCGCTCAGCCGGGCGTGATCGCTCCGGAGCTGCTGGATCGCGACGTCCGCGACGCCTTCATCGCCGAGATGGGCCGCCGCGAGATGATCGTGACCCGCAAGGACATCCGCCAGGTCAACTGACCCGGGCCGGGCTCCGGTCGCGGCTACGCGGGGAGCAGGTCCATCCGGGCCTCGATCGCCTCGAGCACTCGGTCGAAGTCCGCCGTGTCGGCGAGCCCCCAGGCGAGCGAACCGAGTGCGGCCGAGCGAAGCCGATCGGCATCCCGGACCGGATGACGGTGTTCCTCCTCAGCCTGGTCGCGACACGCTGAGTTGGCGCATGAGCTCGCCCTGGTCGTACGCGGCCCAGCGCTCGCTGAACCTCCCGTCCACCACGCGGTCGATGTTGATCCCTTCGAGCTCGAAGCGGTTCCCGCTCGCCGGGATCCCCCAGAGCTCACCCTGGTGGGTGCCGCGCATCGTGTAGCGGGTGACCACCTTGTCGCCCTCGGCCACCTGATCCTCGATCGTCACCTCGAGATCCGGGAAGGCTGCACGGAGCTGGGCCATCATGACCTTGTAGCCCGCTCGGC
>JAOUEG010000369.1 GCA_029858845.1 Chloroflexota bacterium
TCGACGTCCTTGTCCGCCGCGGTCCTGGTGGGCGCCGTGGTGACGGCCCTGCTCATCCGCCCCGACGATGTGGTCGCCATCGGTGGATCCGGCATCGCGACGACGGACTACCTGCGCCTGTTCCTGGTGCTCGCGTCCGTGGTCGGCCTGCTCCTGGCGTTCGTGGGCACTGCCGCAACGGATGACCGGCAGCTGCCCGTGGTGACGGCAGTGACCGCCACCGTGCTGGCGACCTCGGCGATGACCCTGGCGCTTCCGGACGCGCGCCTGGCCGTGCTGGCGGCCACCGCGGGCGGTGCCTTCGGGGCCTGCCTCGCTATCGCTCCCGCCCGCTCGAGGCTGGGGGCCACGGCGGGGACGCGCGCCCTGCGCGCAGCCGTGGTGGCCGGGACCCTCGCCGTCGCCGCGACCGCCTGGATCGGGCGCGACCTGGGCGACCTGGCGGCACAGCCCGTCGTCTTCGGCCTCGCCTACCTGGCCGTAGCCCTCGCGGCGGCGATCCGGTTCGGGGCGATCCCGTTCCACGCCTGGCCGGCACGCCTCACGGATGCCGCCCCGGAGACGGCACTGCCGCTGGTGACGGCCCTCTCCCCGGCGGCGTTCGCCATCGTCGCGCTGGCCTGGGCCGATGCGTCGATCGCCCCCCTGTTGGTGGACCTGGACTCCGCGCGCGCCGTCGTCCTCGCGATCGCCATCGCGTCCATCCTCCTGGCGTCGCTTGCGGCGTTCATCCAGGACGATGTCGAGCACATCGTGGGCTATGCCATCATCGGCGATGCCGGGGTGGTCATGCTGGCGGTCGCCGCGCTCGACCCCGAATCCTGGGCCCCCGCCAGGATCTGGATCCTCGCGCTGATCGTGACGCGGAGTGCATTCGCAGCCTGGGCTGCGGCGACCCGATCGGAGTTCCAGTCCGGACGGGTGGACGACCTCCGCGGCTGGGCCGTCAGATCACCCCTGCTCGCGGGAACGTTCGCCCTCGTCGCGTTGGCGAGCCTGGGTCTGCCGGGACTGGCCGCGTTCGACGCCAGGAGTTCGCTGGTGTCGCTGTCGCTTGACGGACCGCTGGCGTGGATCGTGCTGTTGGGCACCCTGACGCCGGCGGCCTACTACGGGCGCCTTCTGCTCGTCGGCCTGGACCGGGCCGGCGGCCGTGCCGAGCCGCGGACCTGGCGGCCCACGTTCGAGCCGCTCGACTTGACGGATCTCCCCGGCTGGGCGGGCCGCTCGTGGGCGGCGAATCGCGGGGTGGGGGCCGCATCGGGAGCGATCGTACTCGCCCTGCTGGCCGTCGCGGTTTCGATCGGGGGCTTCGGCGGACCCGAGGCGGCCGCCGGGCTGCCACCCACCCTGGACGGCGCGACCGAGTCCTTCGCCCCCGACGGGCCCGTGGCACCCGACGGGATCGATCCGGAGACGGGCCTCCCGTCGAGCCCGGACGGGATCCCGGACGTGATCGAGCCCACGCCCTGAGCCGAACCTGTCAGGCTCTCGGCGCGGAACTGGCCCGACTACTCGGCCGGAGCCAGCACCCAGCGGTCGACATCACGCTCGTAGTCGAGCAGCTCGGCGTGGTCGAACCAGAGGGCGATCTCCGTTTCCGCGGCCTCCGGTCCGTCGGACGCGTGGACGATGTTCTGTGCCGTCTCCAGGGCGAAGTCCCCGCGGATCGTGCCCGGCGCTGCCTCATGGGGTCGAGTCGCCCCGTTGATGGCACGGACGACGGTGATCGCATTCGGCCCTTGGAGGACGATCGCCACGAGGGGCGACGACGTGATGAACTCGACGAGCCCACCGAAGAACGGCTTCTCGCGATGTGCCGCGTAGTGCTCTTCCGCCAACGTCCGCTCGACGCGGACCAGCTTCAGGCCGACGACCTTGAGGCCGCGCTCCTCGTATCGAGCGAGGATGCGGCCGGTCAGCTGCCGCTGGACGCCGTCTGGTTTGACGAGGACGAGGGTGCGTTCGGTCACGCAGGGTCTCCTTCTGGCGGTCGTGGTGGATCCTGGTTCGGAGGGGTCGTGGTTTCCGGCGGCTGAATGGCTTCGGCGAAGGCGCGGCGTGCCGCATCGTCGCGACCGACGAGACGATACGCATCTCCGCGAACGAGTGCCAATCCCGCCTCTGTCAGGCCGTCGGTGGCGTCCAATATCGCCGGGGCGAGATCGGGGGCGAGCCGGAGGGCGAGTCCGAGGTGGGCGGCGGCGGTCGCAGGATCGCCGGCGTCCAGGGCCTCACGACCCGTGCGAAGCAGATCCCGGCCGGTCGGGAGACCGATGTGCGCACCGGCAGGCGCGTCCGCGGCCCCGGCTCCGGCGGGCGCGGCAAGATCCTCGGTCCCCCACAGGGCCATCGTGGATGGCTCGGGCGTCGCTGGTTCCGAACGGCTCGTCGATGCCTCCTCAGGCCCGACGTCTTCGGTAGCGCCTGCCTCGGCCACGTCCTGCATGCCGCGCGCCCGCGGCGCCTCGAACAGGGTCGGTGGTGGTTGGGTCAGCGTCGTCGCATCGGCCGGCCACATCGGGCCGCGGGGCATCCCGGCGAAGATCACGTCGATCGAGACGTCCGCCTGCTCCATGGCACGAGTGGCGTAGCCGCGGGCTTCGCTGGGGCGCCCCCGTGACAAGGCGGCCTCCGCCGCGACCACGAGC
>JAOUEG010000042.1 GCA_029858845.1 Chloroflexota bacterium
AGCTCCTCGCGGACCTCCTTGTAGTGCCCGTACGACGTCCCGCAGTGGATCATCGGGAAGTAGCCCGATTCGAACGCAGCCCCGAAGTTGCGCATCGCGACGGCGGCCTGGGCTCCCTGGTTCGATGTCGCCGAGGCGTAGTAGTTCCAGGCGGTGCACGACGTCTGGTCGCGTGGGTCGTTGTAGTCCAGGCCGAGCTTGCGGATCAGCCAGAAGATCGACGTGGAGTAGCCCGGGATGTGGCCGCACTGCCCGCACGACTTGTGGTGCCATGTCCGCGCGACCGGGATCTTCTTGGTCCGTCCGTACTTGGTCGTGACCCCGATCCACGGCTCCGGCACGCGCTGGACCTGCCACTCCCCGCGGGCCTCCAGCTCGAAGACCTTCTCGCGGACGTCCTCCGTGGGCGGCGCCGCCGAACCGCGGTCGTCGCGAGTCTCGCGGCGCGTCTCGAGCACGTTCAACGGGATCGGCACCGGGACCTCCTAATCGGCCGCAAGACCGGCATCTTCGAGCAGCTCTTCCATGACGTCATTGAGGATCATGTGCAGACCCGCGTCGACGTTCTTGATCATGTCGAGCACCCCTGTCATGTGCCAGATCAGGTAGAGCTCGGTCAGGGTGCGGTCATCGACCTCCCAGGCGGTGGTGGTCGTATGCATGGTGTCCGGGGGGAGGGCCCGGCGCCACAGGCCGAGGTTGTCCGAGATCTCCTGGACGTGAGGACCCCAGTCCGGGAAGGCGTTGGGCTGGAGCATGTCCGGCGAGACCTGCGTGCCCGTCGACATGATCTTGTAGACGACCCGGCCGTAGCCCTCAAGGGCGTGCTTGGCCGAGGCGAGCCCGTGATTGATGGACACCTCGCGCATGATCGTGATGAGCCCACCGGGGTTGTTGCCGCGGGGGCAGCGGGTGCACGAGAAGCACTGTGAGCAGTTCCAGATGTCGTCGTTGAGCTGCTCGTAGAACATCGGCAGGTCCTCACGCGAGGCGGCCTGCGCGATCTTGCGCGGCGAGAAGTCGTAGAAGCGCGCCGACGGGCACGCGGCGACGCAGATCCCGCACTCGTAGCAGCCGTAGAGGTACGACTCGAAGCGCTCGTCCGCCTTGACCTCGTCGAACAGGCGCTGCTTCTCTTCGAGCGGGACGTCGCTGTAGCGAGCCTGGAGGACCATGGCTCAGCGACCCATCAGAAACAGATGACCTGGTCGGCCTCGAGGGCCATGTCGTTGAACGCCGCCCCGCCGATCATCTCCACCCCGTCGATCAGGTCGTCCTTTTCGAGGCCGTGGAGGTCGAGCGACGGCTGGCAGACGTAGAACTTCACGCCCATGTCCTGGGCCTGATCGATGAAGCGCCGGAGCGGGGCGCCGTTCCCGTCGAACTTGGGCACGATCAGCGTCTCCGGCACGCCCTTCTTCAGGAGGGTCGGCCCGTTGACCGTGAAGTAGATCCCGACCTCGACATCCATGGCGGCGGCGGTCGTGGCCAGGTAGATCGGCGTGGCGCTCCGTTCCGGGTTGTTGACGCCACCGGTGTGGACGTAGAGGAGGCTCGACATCGCTGCTCCGTCCGCTCTGCTGCCGGGCCGCCGGTCAGGCCTTCTGGATCCAGAAGCGCATCACCTTGTCCACCGTCTCCTGGTGGATCAACGGGTTGCCGGTGTTCTTGGCCCAGGCGTTGACGTCAGGGACGGAGCCCGGGTCCGTGGCCTCCAGCAGGACGACCTTCTGGGGATCCATGGTCTTGACGAACTTCGCCAGCTTGACGATCGGCATGGGGCAGAGCAGGCCCTTTGCGTCGAGGACCTCGTCGTGAGCAGGTGCGTCGGCCATCGGACCCTCCTCGGCGCGACTGCCGATGTGCCCGGGCCCCTCCGGCAGGGCTGCGCCGAACACGTTGCGGTATCGCGATGTGCCTATATACTCCGCCAACATCCGCGGTGTCAACGATGCCTGTCCCAGAGGTACGTTCGCCTGTGACGACGTTCGCGTGGGTCATCGACCAGACCTCCTGCATCGGCTGTCATGCCTGCACGACCGCATGCAAGGCGGAGAATGACGTCCCGCTCGGCGTCAACCGGACCTGGGTCAAATACGTCGAACGGGGCACCTTCCCCGAGACCCGGCGCGATATCGCGGTCCTCCGCTGCAACCACTGCGAGGAGCCGCCATGCGTCGAGGTCTGTCCGACCTCGGCGATGTTCAAGCGTCCGGACGGGATCGTCGATTTCCGGACGGATCGCTGCATCGGCTGCAAGGCGTGCATCCAGGCGTGCCCCTACGACGCGATCTACATCGATCCCGAGGAGCATGTCGCCGAGAAGTGCAACTTCTGCTCCCACCGGGTGGACCAGGGCCTGCTGCCGGCCTGTGTCGTCGTCTGTCCCACCGAGTCGCTGATCTTCGGTGACATCGCGAACCCGGCCAGCCGTGCCGCCCAGGTCATCGCCTCGAAGCCGACGACGGTGCGACGGCCGGAGCAGGGCACCAGGCCGCAGGCCTACTACGTGGGTGCCTCGCCGACCGCGCTCGACCCGCTCGCCGCGGTCCATGAGGATCGCTACATGTGGGCCGATCGGCGGACCGGCGGCGCCAAGGACTTCACGGCGACGCTGAGCGCCGCGGCCCCCGCTGGCTCGATGGCCGTTGGATCGGGAGCCGCCCCGCCCTCGCTGCGCGGCACCATGCTCCCGGTCCTGACCGGCGTCCCGGCACCGCTCGGGGCCGTCCGGGGACCCGGCTCGGGGGCTGCCGCCGCGGTCGTCCAGAGCCCGCTTTCGAGCCAGCCCGCGGCGCCCATGGCCCTGGCCGCGGAGGCGGCGCGGCCGGGCGCGCGCGTGGCCTTCGACGTCTTCCACCCGCGGCCATGGGGCTGGAAGGTGGCCCTCTACCTGTGGACCAAGGGGATCGGAGCCGGGGCCTTCGGGTTGATCTTCATCGCGGCGGCGCTGGGCCTCGCGCCCGTGGATCAGGCGACCCGGCTCGTCGCCGCCTTCATCTCGCTGGCCGGGGTGGGCGTCACGACCATCCTGTTGGTGGCCGATCTCAAGCGACCGGAACGATTCCTGACGATCCTGTACCGAGCCCAGCGTCGGAGCTGGCTCGCGATCGGAGCCTTCATCCTTGTCGGATACAGCGGCCTGCTCGGACTGTGGTGGCTGGGCACGCTGGTCGCGTTCGATGACGGGATCCTGACGATCCTCGGCTGGCCCACCCTGGTGCTCGCCGCCGGCACGGCGCTGTACACGATGTTCCTGCTGCGCCAGTGCGAGGCCCGCGACCTCTGGCAGCGGCCGGTCACCGGCGTCGTTCTCATCGCCCAGGCCACGATCCTGGGGTCCGCCACCGTGCTGCCCGCCCTCGCCATCCTCGGCGCGCCGGACGCGTTGGTGACCGTCGCGGCCGGCGCCCTGCTGGCAGGCGGGGCCCTCAACGTCGCGGCCCTCGTCCTGGGCGAGGCCCTAGCCTCCCATCCGACGGCGAACGGACGAGCCGCTGCCCACCTCCTGACGCGCGGACCGTTCGCGACCGCGTTCTGGGGCGGCGGCGTGATCCTGGGTGGACTCCTGCCGGTCGTCGTCGCGGCCATCTGGCTCGCGGCACCCGCCCTCGGTGCCGCGGCGCTGCCGATGTTGGTGGCGGGAGGCGTCGGCGCCGCCGTCGGGCTGCTGTGGTACGAGCTCGGCTTCATCGCGGCCGGCCAGGCCGTGCCGATCAGCTAGGTGGCGAGATGAGCGAGCAGCGACGCAACGGACCAGGCGGCGCCACGGATCACCCGGCGAACGACGGGGCGATGCAGCCGGGCCTCGATGCGTTCCCACCGGCGGAGCGCTGGGACCACTGGACCGAGGCGGACGTCCAGGCGCGTCCACTGGGCGAGCTGCGCGACTACGCCCTCGTCCCGACGACCTGCTTCAACTGCGAATCGGCGTGCGGGCTGCTGGCGTATGTCGACAAGAAGACCGGCGAGGTGCGCAAGTACGAGGGCAATCCCCTCCATCCGGGCAGTCGAGGCCGTAACTGCGCCAAGGGCCCGGCGACGATCACGCAGACCCACGACCCGGAGCGGATCCTCTACCCGATGCGGCGCGTCGGTGAACGAGGCGCCGGCGGCTGGGAGCGCTGCACCTGGGACGACGCCCTGGACGACCTGGCGGCGCGGATCCGGGCGGCCCTGGTCCGACGCGAACCGAACAAGGTCATGTACCACGTCGGACGGCCCGGGGAGGACGGGTTCACGGAACGGGTCCTGGCCGCCTGGGGCGTGGACGGGCACAACTCGCACACGAACATCTGCTCGGCCGGCGGCCGAGCCGGTTATGCGTTCTGGATGGGATTCGATCGGCCATCTCCCGACTACGCCAACGCGAAGGTCATCTTCCTGATCAGCGCCCACCTGGAGAGCGGGCACTACTTCAACCCGCATGCCCAGCGGATCATGGACGGCCGCCGCAATGGGGCCAGGATGATCGTGGTCGATCCACGTCTCTCGAATACCGCCACGCAGGCCGACGAATGGCTCGCGGCGTGGCCCGGCAGCGAGCCCGCCCTCCTCCTGGCGATCGCCCGCCACCTGATCGTCAGCGGTCGGTTCGATCGCCCGTTCGTTGAGCGCTGGGTCAACTGGGCGGACTACCTGAAGGTCGCTCGACCGGACCTCGAGTCGCCCGTCTTCGACGACTTCGTCACGGAGCTGGAACGGCTCTACGGCGGCTACACCTTCGACTACGCCGAGGCCGAGACGGGCATCCCATCGGCCCAGATCGAGCGGGTCGCGGAGCTGGTGGCCGGCGCCGGCACGGCCCTGGCGGCGCACAACTGGCGGGCCAGCTCAGCCGGCGTCCTGGGCGGCTGGCAGACGGCCCGCTGCCTGTTCTTCCTGAACGTCCTGACCGGATCCGTCGGGACGCCCGGAGGGACATCGCCCAACGGCTGGGACAAGTGGGTCCCCCGCCCGCCGTACATGCCCCCGCATCCCGACACCTGGAACGACCTCACCTGGCCGCGCGAGTACCCGCTGGCGTTCTTCGAGATGTCCTTCCTGCTTCCGCATTTCCTCCTCGAGGGTCGCGGCAGCCTGGATGTGTACTTCACTCGTGTCTACAACCCCGTCTGGACGAACCCGGATGGCCTGACCTGGGTGGAGGCCCTGCGGCGCGAGGACCTCATCGGGCGCCACGCCGCGTTGACACCGGTCTGGAGCGAATCCGCCTGGTACGCCGACTACGTCCTGCCGGTCGGCCTGAGCGGCGAACGGCACGATCTCCATTCCTACGAGACCCACGCCGGGAGCTGGATCGGGTTCCGCCAGCCCGTCACGCGGGTGGCGGCGGAGCGTGGGGGCCGAACGGTCAGCGACACGCGCGACACGAATCCTGGCGAGGTCTGGGAGGAGAACGAGTTCTGGATCGAGCTGTCATGGCGGATCGATCCGGATGGCTCGATGGGCATCCGACGCTGGTTCGAAGCACCCGACCGGCCGGGCGAGAAGATGACCGTGGACGATTACTACGGCTGGATCTTCGAGCACACGGTTCCGGGACTCCCCGAGGCCGCCGCCGCGGAGGGCCTCACGCCACTCGCGTACATGCGGCGCTACGGCGCCTTCGAGATCGAGCACGATGTCTATGGCCGCCACGACGACCCGGTCGCCACCTCCGGCGATGGTGTGGTCGTCCACCCGGGCGGCGCGATCCACGGGCCGGCTCCCGAGTCCCCACCCCTCAACATCGTGCCGTCTCCGATGATCCCGAAGGACGCAGACGGGCGGGTGCGGCGAGGGCTCCTCGTGGACGGCGAGGGCCGTCGTGGCTTCCCGACGCCATCGGGTCGACTCGAGTTCTATTCGCCGACGCTGGCGGAGTGGGGCTGGGACGAGCTGGCGGTCCCGGCCTACGTGTCATCGCAGGTGGCCCGCGAGCAGATGACCGGCCCCAACGACTTCGCCCTCATCCCGACCTTCCGGCTGCCGGTGCTCATCCACACCAGGTCCGCCAACGCCAAGTGGCTGACGGAGATCGCCCACGGCAACCCGGTCTGGATCCATCCCGATGATGCCGCGCGGATCGGCCTCGCGACCGGCGACCTGCTCCGGGTCGAGACGGACATCGGGTACTACGTGAACCGCGCCTGGGTGACCGACGGGATCCGGCCCGGTGTCGTCGCCTGCTCGCATCACATGGGTCGCTGGCGGCTCGGCGATGGCGCCGGGACGGATCGCTGGGCCAGCGCCCGGGTGGACCTGACGGAGGCGCCGACCGAAACGGGCCCGGGCTCCGGCGGGCAGGGCGGGCGCCGGTGGCTGATGCGCAGGCTGGAGGGTGTCGCGCCCTTCCCGTCATCCGATCCCGATTCGTCCCGGGTGTGGTGGCGGGACGCCGGCGTCCACCAGAACCTGACCTTCCCGGTCCATCCGGATCCCGTGTCGGGGGCCCACGCCTGGCACCAGAAGGTCCGGATCCGTCCGGCGCTTGCGGGCGATCAGGACGGTGACATCAGCGTCGATACCGGTCGTTCACGCGAGATCTACCGAGAGTGGCTGGCCCTGGCCAGGCCCGGCCCCGGACCCGGTGACCTGCGACGTCCGGAATGGCTCCTTCGACCGCTGCGGCCCACGGCCGACGCGTATCGTGCGAAGGTAGGCGACGATCAGCCGGCAGCGAGCGATGCAGCCGCGCCGACCGAGGACACGCGAAGACAGGAAGCGCCATGACGACAGAGACGGTTCCCACGCAGAAGAAAGCCTCTGCCCCGAAGCGACCACGCCGCACCAGGGGGGCGACTCGCGCCCCGGGAACGCGAGCGGCCGTCGGCGCCGCGGACGAGATGACGTCGGCGACGATCGACGCGCAGGTCATGGAGCGGGCGGCGCGCGTCATCCGGGTCCTGGGCCACCCTCTGCGGCTGCGGATCCTCGAGGTCCTCCAGGGGGGCGAGCGACACGTCACGGACCTGGTCGACGCGACCGGCGTGAGCCAGGCGCTCGTCAGCCAGCACCTCGCCATCCTCCGGGCGGATCAGGTCGTCGGGGCTCGCCGCGACGGGACCCGGGTCTTCTACCGGATCACCGAGCCGAAGGTCCATCGGATCCTCGCCTGCATCCGCGAATGCGATCTGCCGGACCTGGGCGTGGACGCGACCGGGCCCAACCCCGGCCTGACGTTCGACGACTGATCACGGGATGGCCGAGTTCCACGGCCTGGCGGCGCAGGTCAGCCTGGTCCTCGCCATCGGGCTCGGTGCCTGGGCAGTCCTGCTGGCCCTGACGAAGCGCCCGTTGACTCCGATGCTCGTCGGAGGCCTGGTCTGGCTGGTCCTGTTGCTCGTCGTCACCGGCCTCCTCGGCGCGACATCGGCCTTGGCGCAGACGCCGCCGAGCGACCCGCTCCACATCGTCTACGGCCTCCTGGCCGCCTCCGTGTTCCCGGGGGCCTGGGCGATCGCCCGCTCGCAGGGTCAGCCGCGACGGACCGTCATCGTCCTGGCGGTCGCATCCGTCGTCGAACTGATCCTGGTGTTCCGCCTGTTCCAGACCGGCGGCTGAGGTGACGCAGGCGGCGGCTCGGCTCAGCCCGATCCGCCTCGTCTTCATCGGATCCTGGCTGGTCGCCACCGTCGTCACCCTGGTGCTGACCCGCGCCGAGCCGACGGCGCTGCTGCTCGTGGCGGTGGGCTTCGGCGCCGCGTTCCTGTCCGGGCTGGTGGGCGTCGGCGGGGCGGTGATCCTGATCCCGCTCCTGCTCTATCTCCCGCCAGCACTCGGTCTTCCCGAGCTGGGCATCAAGACCATCGCGGGAATCACGATCGTGCAGGTGACCGCGGCGGCGCTGTCCGCGGCGTCGGGACATCGAGGAGCCGGCTACGTCGATCGACGCCTGGTGTCCGTCCTCGGTCCGACAATGATCGTGGCAACGTTCATCGGCGCCCTGGCCTCGGCCTACTTCGACCCGATCGTGCTCGAGGCCGTGTTCGCCGGTCTGGCCGTCTTCGCATCCGCTCTCATGCTCGGCCTGCGGAACCGCGCGCCTGCGCACGCGGAGGGCCCGCCCGAGTTCGACACGCGTGTGGCGATCGTCATCGGCAGCCTGGTCGGCGTGCTCGCCGGCTTCATCGGGGCGGGAGGAGCCTTCTTCCTGGCCCCGATGCTGCTGTACGTGATGCGGATCCCGATGCGCTACGTCGTCGGATCGTCGGTGGGGATCGTGGCCGTGTCCGCCAGCGCAGGTCTGCTCGGCAAGGCCATCACGGGTCAGGTGGAATGGCTGCTCGCGGCGGCACTCGTCGTTGGAGCGCTGCCGGGTGGCCGGTTGGGGGCGATCGCGTCCCGACGGATCGCGCCGGCCCGGCTCGGACTGATCCTCGGCCTGGTCATCCTGGCGGTCGCGATCAGGATGTGGCTGGACATCGCCGCGCAGCTCGGACTGATGGGCTGATCCTGCTGGGTGCCCTATCGGGCTCCGGCGGGCGGTGCATCAGCGGCACACCGCTCCCCCACATGGGTCCTCCCCCCTCGAGCAGCGCGCCGCTCGCCGCCCCGGCGCGACAGCTGCCCGACAGGTCGCCGACGGCGCGGGCCCTGGCCGGATAGCCTTGGCGCGATGTCCACCCAGACCACCGAGACCGCCGAGATCGCCGCCGAGCCGCCCGTGTCGAGTCACGAGTCAGGGTTGCCGTCGGCGCGACGGATCGTGGTCTTCTCGTCCATCGCCGGCACGATGACCGTCTTCGGCCAGACGGCCGGCGTATCCGTGTTCATCGACCATCTGATCCGCGACCTGTCGGTCCCGCGACCGGTCATCTCGACGGTCTACTCGATCAGCTCGTTCACCGCCGCCCTTGCGATGCCCTGGATCGGCCAGCGCATCGATGTCATCGGGATCCGTAGCGCGACGCTCCTCGTCAGCGTGCTCTTCGGCGCCGCCGTGACGGCCCTCGCCGGGGTCTGGGAACTGGTGGGCCTTGCGCTCGGTTTCTTCGCGATCCGGCTGCTCGGACAGGGAGCGCTCAGCCTGCTCGCCAAGGTCGTCGTCGCCCTGCGCTTCCGTGTCGGCCTGGGACGTGCCGTCGGTATCACCGGCGCCGCCGGAGCCCTCGGCTTCTCCCTGCTGCCGATCCCGATCAGTGCCCTCATCGAAGGAGTCGGCTGGCGCGGAGCCTGGGTGATCGGCGGCATCTCCATCTGGGTCGTGATGATCCCGCTGACCCTGTGGGCCCTGACCCGGGCACAGGACCGATCCCTGTCCGGCGCGCATCGCGCATCAGGCGATGGCAGGCCCGGCGGAGCCACGCGATCGGAGGCGATGCGGACGGGCATCTTCTGGGTGATCAGCCTGGCCGTGGCCGCGAATACCCTCATCGTGACGGCGCTCACGTTCCACCAGATCTCCATCCTGGGTGAGGCCGGCCTGTCGCCCACGCAGGCCGCCGCCGTCTTCTTCCCGCAGACCGTGGCCTCCACCGTGACGCTCCTCGGGGTCGGCCTCCTGGCAGACCGGATCCCGGGCCGGCTCATGCTCATCGCGTCCATGACCCTCCTCGGGACCGCCACCCTGATGATCCAGGTCATGGATGCCGGCTTCGTCCCACTCGTGTACGCCGTGTCGCTCGGCGCTGCGCTCGGCACGGCCTTTGCTGCTGAGGGGGTCCTCTATCCTCGCTACTTCGGCGTCCGGGAGATCGGGGCGATCCGGGGATTGGCGTTCACCATCAGCGTCGCCGGGGCCGCGCTCGGCCCGATCATCGTCGGCGTCGCCCGCGGGGCCAGCGACAGCTACGCTCTGGCCGGCCTCGCCCTGCTCTGGATGCCGATCGCCGTGGGCCTCGCCGCCGCGATCGTGCGGGCGCCGACCCATGACCCGCAGGCCGCTTCGGTCGATCTCCGCTCAGGCGGGTAAGTGCGCGCGCGGGGCCGCGGACCCCTCAGCGGCCGACGGTTCCCAGCGCCGCCGCGAGTTGCCGCTCGGAAGGCTCGACGAGGATGGTCCCGGCGGTGGTCACCACGACCGGGATGGCGCGATAGCCGGCATCGTGCAGCATCGCCTGAGCGGCCCGGTCCGCTCCGAGATCGACATACCGATACGTGGCACCGACGCTGTCCAGATAGCGGGTCGCGTTGCGGCAATCCCAGCACCAGCTCGCGCCGTACACGGTCAGGACATCGGGGGTGGGCAGGGCGTTGGTCATGTGGTCATGCTCCGACTCGATCGGGGTGGCCGGGCGCCGCAGCCGCACCGTAGCGCATCTTCACGAGCGACGCACCTGCCGACGTCGCTGTCAACGGTCCGGCGTGGTCTCCGTCCTCGAGGCCTCCCAGATCCTCCGGGCTGTCATCGGCAGCTCGCGCATCCTCAGGCCCGTGGCGGCGGCGATCGCATTGGCGATGGCGGCCGGGCCGGGCAGGATCGACGATTCCCCGATCCCCTTGGCGCCGAACGCGCCTTCCGGCGCCGGGACCTCGACGATCATCGTGTCGATAAGCGGGAGCATGGAGGCCTTCGGGACCGCGTAATCCAGGAAGGTGCCGGTCAGTAGTTGGCCCCGGTCATCGTGGATGAGCTCCTCCGACAGCGCCCGACCGATCGACTGGACCGTCCCGCCCAGCATCTGGCCTTCGACCAGGGCGGGGTTCAATGCCCGGCCCACATCCTGGACGACGGCGTAGCCGAGCAACTCAACGGAACCGGTCTCCGCGTCCACCCGAACGTGCGCCAGGTGACCCGCGACCGACGGTGCGAGGACGCCATGGGCCGTCGAAGCGTGTCCCTCGACCGGGGGGTGCGGACTGCCGAAGCTCTCGCTGAGCTCACGCGCGA
>JAOUEG010000370.1 GCA_029858845.1 Chloroflexota bacterium
TCCCCGTTCGCCGGGCGCATCGTGGACCGGCGAGGGCCGTTCGCCTTCGTCGTCGTGGGCACGATCCTGCCGGCGATCACCGGCGTCCTGTACACGCTCCTGGTGGACCCGGTCCTGGCCGTCCCGTTGATCCTGCTCGAGGCCACCGGTTTCGCCATGCTCAACCCGGCGTTGTACGCCGTCGTCGCTGCGAATTCACCACCGGGTCGTTCGTCGACCACGCAGGGGATCTATGGCGCCGCCGGGACGCTCGGCTTCATCATCGCCTCGCTCGTCGCCGGCGCCCTGGCGGCGGTGGACATCCGCTACCCGTTCTACCTGTTCAGCTCGATCATGATCCTGAGCCTCATCCTGGGCCTGGCGATCGGCGGCGACCGACTGCGCGGACGGCCCGGGACGCCTCCGGTGACGACGCCCGACCCGGCCGCGGCGGGCTGATCCGGCAGTCGTCGATCGGGCGCGGGTTTGACCGGATCAGCCCCAATGCCTATCATTAGCGGTCGCGGGGTGGAGCAGCGGCAGCTCGTCGGGCTCATAACCCGAAGGTCAAGGGTTCGAATCCCTTCCCCGCAACCAATACGCCTTCACCTGAACCCCGGGTCCCGACCAACCCGGGGTTCAACCTTTCCGGCGATCTTCCTTCTGCAGCGCTGCCAGCTCACGCCACGCTGGGAGCCAAGGTCCGTGAGCGTGGCGCTGGTGCGGCCGGATCCACGAACCAGTCCTGCTCCTCCTTCGACAGGTGGGACGAGGATGGCGGAGCCGTCCGGAGCCGCCTGGCCGTCCATCCCGTACCCGTTCGGACTCTTGCCACCGAGGAGCCCGGCGACGTACAGGTCGGCCAGGTCGAGATGGGTCGGCGGACAGGAGGTAGCGCCGACGGCGGGTATCGCGCGGCGCAGGGTCGATCTGCCTGAGTCGCCGAGTCGCGACGGAGCGTTGTGCGCCAGTCAATCCCAGCGGAACGTCCGGACGGTCGCGAAGCCCGCCCCGACACCCCAGGCGAGCAGGACGACGAACGGGCGCGCCAGGTCGCCCGCGCCACCGAACCCGCCCCGGAGGGCTTCCGACAGCGCGGCCGCCGGCAGGACGTCGGCGATCGTCGCGAGGATCGGCGGCAGGCTCGAGGTCGGGACGATGATCCCGCCGAGGAGCAGCGCGGCGATGAACAGCGCATTGGCGAGCGCGAGCGTCGCCTCTGCCCGAAGGGTTCCCGCCAGCAGCAGGCCGAGGGCCGTGAACGTGACGGTGCCCAGGGCGAGGGCGAGGACGATGATCGCTGGGGCGAACCCGGCGCCCGGCCGCCAGTCGAGGACGACGGTTGCGACCGCGACCAGCAGGACCGTCTGGAGCGCGACGATGACCGCGATCGCGACCACCTTGGCGGTCATCAGCCCGGTCCGTCCGAGGGGCGAGCCGCCGAGCCGTTTCAGGACGCCGTAGCTTCGTTCGTAGGCGGTCGCGATGCTGAGGTTCACGAGACCGGCGGCGATGACCGCGAGCGCCATCGTTCCCGGCAGGAGGAAGTCCACCGCCGATGGGCCGGGGACGGTGACGAGTGAGCTCGTGGCGAAGAACACCAGCACCACGGTCGGGATGACCACGATCGCCAGCAGGTTCTCGCCGCGACGCGCCGTCAGGCGCAGCTCCATCGCTGACTGGGCCCGCGCGGCCGCCGCCCACGGCGCCGGGGCGCTCACGCGTGCCCCCGCACGAACCGGAGATAGGCGTCCTCGAGGGTCGCCTCCGATCCGCGGATCTCGGCCGGTGTGCCGGCCGCCACGATCCGGCCGGCGGCGATGACGACGATCCGGTCGGCAAGGCGCTCCACGTCCACGAGGTCGTGACTGGTCAGGAGCATGGCGATGCCCTCGGCGCGGAGGCTGACCAGCAGCTCGCGCGTGATGGCGCGCGCCTCCGGATCCATACCGGCGGTCGGTTCGTCGAGCAGGACGACCTCCGGCCGACCGATCAGCGCCACGGCCAGGGCCAGCCGCTGGCGCTCCCCGCCCGACAGCCGTCGATACGGGGTCCGGGCGACCATCCGCAGCCCCACGAGGTCGAGCAGCTCGTCCGGGTCGCGCGGAGACACGTGGAACGCCGCGTACTGGCGCAGCGTCTCCGCCGGTCGTGTCCGGATGTCGAACCCGCCCTCCTGCAGCATCAGCCCCATCCGGGCGCGCAGCGCACGCCCCGCCGCCCCGCCGGTCAGCGGGTCGACGCCAAGGACGCGGGCCGTCCCGGCATCCGGACGCCGGTAGCCCTCGATGATCTCGACGGTCGTGGTCTTGCCGGCACCGTTGGGGCCCAGGATGGCCACGAGTTCGCCCGGCATGACCGAGAACGAGACGCCATCCACGACGGCGCGCCCGTCGTAGCGCTTGACCAGGCCGGTGACCTCGACCGCCGGGCCGCCCGGCGATCCGGGACCGGCGGCCGTCACGGTGCGATCTTGGCGTACTGCCGGTCGAAATCGGCCTCGCGGACCTCGCCGATCTGGATGGACCGGATGGTGCCGGCGCCATCGATGAAGTACGTCTGGGGCCGTCCGGCCACTCGATAGGCCGCCTTCAGCGACTTATCCGGGTCCTCGACCGTCGGCCACGTCGCGCCGTAGTCCACGGCGAATCGTCGTGCCGGTTCG
>JAOUEG010000043.1 GCA_029858845.1 Chloroflexota bacterium
CGGCGGCGGGATTCCGGCGCCGCCGGCCAGGCGCCGATCGCGCCCGGCCGGGTTTCCGCACCCTGACGCGAAACCGACGAGGACCGGCGGGGGCCGAACGGCCCGCGTAATGCGCCCGTTCGGCGCTGGTTCAGAGCAGGCGCCGGAGTCACCATCGAGGATGCAGACGCCCATCCGGCAGCGAGCGGCGCGGCGCGTCCGCCAGGCGCTGCGGGACATCCTGCGGAGGTTCCGAACATGACGCGATTCCTCGCCATGGCGGCGGCGACCCTCATCGTCCTTGCCGGGCTGGCCCCGACCGTCCTCGCCAACGACGGCCAGCCAGCCCAGGGCAATGTCATCGTCTCGGTCTCCGGGGACGTCACGGTCCCAACTGGCGACGACCTTGATGCCGTCGTGATCTACGACGGCATCGCCAGCATCTCCGGTACCGTGCGGAACGTCGTCGCGGTCAATGCGCAGGTCGATCTGACCGGGGCGACGGTGGAATCCATCGTTGCCATCGACTCACCCGTCACGGTCGGCGCCGGCTCGGTCGTGGGCGGCGACATCATGACGACCGGGGCCGAGGTGACGCAGGTGGGCGACGCGCAGGTCAACGGCGAGATCCGCGACATCGGGCTTGACCTGGCGACCGCCGGGCTCATCCTCGTGCCGGCCCTCTTCCTGCTGTACCTCGGCTTCGTGCTGGCGACCATCGTGGCTGCCCTGATCCTGGCGGCCCTCGCCGCCCGTCAGGTCCGTGCGGCGGAAGGGTTGATCACCCACGAGCCCGTGCCGGTCGTGCTGGCGGGCCTCATCGGGGTGATCTTCCCGATCTTCGTGTTCGTCGCCCTGTTCCTTACGATCGTCGGGGCACCACTCGCGATCGCCATGGCCATCGGCGTCTGGCCCCTGCTCGCGTTCGTGGGCTACCTCGTGGCCGCCATCTGGATCGGTGACTGGATCCTCGCCCGCAGCTCCCCCGGCACGATCCGTGAGCGCCCGTATCTCGCCGCGGTCATCGGGGTCCTGGTGGTCCAGGTCATGACGATCATCCCGCCACTCGTGTGGATCGCGAGCCTGTTCGGCTATGGCGCGGTCCTGCTGGCGGGGTGGCGCGTATTCCGCACCGGTTCCCCGGTCAGCCCGAGCGTGGCCACCGACGTCCAGGCGCCGATGGCCGGCTGACGCTGCAGCCCAGTGGGTACGGACGTGGGACGGACAGCAACGCTCCCGAACCCCGATCCTGGATCCGCCGCAGCCATGCTCCGTGACTGGGGCTTCCTGGCCCAACCGGATCTGCCGGATCGCCCCGGGCCGGCCTATCTGCTCGTCGCCCTGCGCGATCAGCCGACCCTGCGGCACTACGACCCGGAGCTGGTCGAGTACTGGGTCGCCGAACATGGGCGTGGTACCCGGCGGATCCTCACCCGTGGGACGCCGATGCCGCTGGAGGCAGATTTCTCCTGGGGCTTGATCCGCGTATCCGACCGCCTGCAGGTCTCGAACGAGTACGTGACCTTCGGCGGGCACCTGTCGGCGGCCGACGTGGACGACATGACGGTCGCCGTATTCACCTCGTCTGCCCCCCTGCTCCGGCGCGGGGGCCATTCACAGGGCTGGGATCACGGCGCGGAGGCCCTCGCGGCCTTCTTCGGGCGCATGCTCGTCGCGGTCGACTTCACGCCCGGCTTCGAGGCACGTGCGGCAGAAGCGGATCCGGTCACCCGGTACGCGGGGTTCGTCGGCAGGCTCGTGGAGCGCTATCGGCACGCCCCAGCCCTGCGGGATCGGCACGCGGAGTTGTGGGTCATGCTCCAATCGGAGGCCCGTCGGCTGGAGCACGATCACCCGGACGCATGGACGGCCGGCGCCGACCTGATGGCGGGGCTGCCTCCGTCCCAGTGAGCTCCCGTCACGGGATCGACGCAGCGGGGAACTAGAATCCCGCCATGTGGTTCCTCAGCTCCAAGCCCCAGTCGATCCCGTCGCCTCAAGACGCCCTTCCGGGCCGCTCGCGACCCATCGTGACGCCCGGCAGCCATACCGTGCTCGACACGCCGATCGCCGGCCCGTGGCCCGATGGGACCCGCCTTGCGGTCTTCGGCCTGGGCTGCTTCTGGGGGGCCGAGAAGGCCTTCTGGCAGCTCCCCGGCGTCGTTGCCACGGCTGTCGGGTACGCGGGGGGCGCGACGCCCAACCCGACCTACCGCGAGGTCTGCTCCGGCCAGACCGGACATGCCGAGGTCGTCCAGGTTGCGTTCGATCCCGGGCGGGTCACGTACGAGGAGCTGCTCAGGGTGTTCTGGGAGCACCACGACCCGACCCAGGGCATGCGCCAGGGAAACGACCGGGGCACGCAGTATCGTTCGATCGTCCTGGTCACCGATGACACCCAGCGGGTCGCCGCCGAAGCCTCACGACGCGCGTACCAGGAGCGGCTGACGACCGCCGGCTACGGCCCCATCACGACCGAGATCGACGATCTCGCCGATTTCTTCTACGCGGAGGACGAGCACCAGCAGTACCTCGACAAGAACCCGGGAGGGTACTGCCCGGACCATTCGACGGGTGTCAGCTGCCCGATCGGAGTCGGCATCGAGGCATAGCGTCACGAGGCCCTCGCGACGATCACGAAGAACCCGAAGCCATGCCCTGGGCGCCGATGTCGGGTGGCGTCGGCCTCGACAATTTGGCGTCGAGCCAGTTTGTTTGTGCTACCCGAAGTCCGTCGGGCGTGTCGACGATCTCGAAGGTGAACGCCGACGTCCACCATCGGCCGCCGGCCTTGTTGCTCAAACCGCCAGTGACGATGAACCGGTCGCCTTGGTCCACAATCAATACCGGGTCGGTTACCCAGACGTGATCTTCGGGAAGGCCGAATTCCAAATGTGCTGCCATCTCGTCGCCGGTGTACCTAGTCGCGCCGTAGAGGTGGTAGCCGTCTGGGGTATACAGATCCAGGACGGATCCGTCACCGCGTTCGAGTGCCGCTCCCCAATCGTCCACCAGTTGGCTGACCTCGGTCGGGACGGTTGTGGATGATCGTTCGTTGCTGTCGCTACAGCTCGCGAACATGCCCGCACAGGCAAACGCTGCAAGAAGGATCGCGGCTGCTGCCCGCTTCATGGTCGCCTCCTCGTCTCGCGGTACGAACTGCGCGCGGTCCTACATCGAGGCGCTGGTGCCTCGGGTTTGCCCCGCCCCGAAGGACGCGCTGAGCCGGCGAAACCAAGACCGGTTCGGCGGCCACGGTCTGGGCCGCGTGTCGTCGCTTCCCGCGTACGGTGGCAGTCTCGACCCGGCTCCCGAGGCTGCCTAGAGGCTCAGGTCACGAAGTGGCCGAGTCGGCCCAGACGACTCGCCGCCGCAGCGCACCGGGGAGCGGGGCGATCCGGGGCCACTGGGAAGTGGCACCGGACGTCGACTGATGAAACGGGACCGATGGCACTTGTCCGTCCGGCCGCCGAGGCGGATGCTGTGGCACAGGCGTGGAGATGACGACGCGCGGTCCGAGTGGTGGCCGCCGGGGCCGCGTCGAGTCACTGGCGAACCCGACCCGCTCGTAGCTAGGAGTGGGCCATGGAGCACATGCGCGAGGAGATCCGGATCGAGGCGCCGGTCGAGCACGTCTGGCAGTTCATGTGCGACACGTCGCACTGGAGCGACTGGATGCCACGGGCGCAGTTCTCGGACTTCAGCGGGCCGGTGGACCAGGTCGGGACGACGTATCTCCAGACGATGAAGATGATGGGCGTCGAGTGGAAGGGCACGAGCACCATCGTCGAGGTGGAGCCGCTGAAGCTCATCCACGACCACACCGACGACAACGGCACGCAGGACACGTTCTTCCGGTTCGAGCCCGACGGCGACGCGACCAGGCTGATCGTCGAGGCCGACTACGAGATGCCGGGGCAGCTCCCCGGGTTCCTCAAGAGCCTCATGACCAAGGGTTACTTCGAGCGGCAGGGGCGCCACATGCTCGCAGACTTCAAGGCACTCGCCGAGGCGACAGTCGCCGTTCCCGCCTGAGGCGTGCGCACACGCTGTGGTGCCATGCAGAAGGCCCGCCCTACACGGGACGGGCCTTCCGGTCGGTCTTCCACACGACACTGATAGACGAGCTTCGGGACGTCGTCCGCCTCGCCGAGCTGACCCGGGAGGACCTGACTGAGCTCCAGCGCCGCGCCGCCCGGCATTGTTCGCGTCCGCGGAGGCGAAGGCCGGCTGGCTCCGCGGGATCGACACGTGGCTGGACGGATCCCGACCGCCACCCCGACCAGCCGGGACCTGGACGCAGGCAGGATCAGGTGTCGGCGAGACTCGCTGCCGCCCAGCGAGCCAGCTCGACGTCGGCGGATTCCGGCAGGCCACTCACGCCGATGGCGCCGATGACGTCACCGGCGACGACGATCGGGACCCCACCACCCCATCCCACGTACCGCGGGTCGCCGAAGTTGGTGATCGGGAACCCTTCCGTGCGGGACCGCTCCCCGAGGACGCTGGATTCGACCCGCTCGCGCGCCGCCGTGAATGCCTTGTGGATGGCTATGTTGATGGACGCCAGTCCGCATCCGTCGGTGCGGAGGAACGCGACGAGCTCACCGTGGGCGTCCACGACGGCCACCGCCGCCCCATCCCCCTGCGCGGCGAGTCGATCGCCGACCATGGCGACCAGGGCGCGGGCCTCGGCATGTCCGATCTCTCTTCGCTCAGGCATCACGGCGTCTCCTCGAAGGACAGGCTGGCGTCCGTCCAGATCCCGTCGGCGTCGCTCGACGCCACCGCCGCCTCGACGAAGCGCACCCCGATGGCCCCGTCGCGTTCGTTCGGGAACTGCCGTGCCAGTGGGTCCGCGTCCCGGCCGGTACGTCTCGCCGCGATCGCTTCGGCAGCGTCCGAGTAGATGTTGGCGAAGGCTTCGTGGAAGCCCTCCGGGTGCCCAGCGGCTACCCGGCAGGCGCGCACCGAGGCCGGCAGTGCCCCCGGCCCATTGGGGGTGTAGACGCGGACAGGTCCTTCGAGCGGCTTGAAGACCAGTCGCGTCGGCCGTTCCTGCTGCCACTCGAGGCTGCCCTTCGTTCCGGACACGCGGATCCGCAAACCGTTCTCCACCCCCGCGGCGGTCTGCGTGACCCAGAAGCTCCCGCGCGCACCGTTGTCGAAGCGCAGCATGGCGGCCCCGTAGTCGTCGACCGGGCGATCCGGGATCACGTGGCCGATCTCGGCGGCGACCTCGGCGACCTCGAGGCGGCTCACGAACCGAGCCAGGTTATGCGCATGCGTTCCGATATCGCCCATGACGAGCGACGGTCCACCACGCACCGGGTGATAGCGCCATGGCAACCCGTCGGCCGGATCCGGATCCGACTCGTCTGCCTTGCCTCCCTGCACGTACTCCACCTGGACCAGCCTGATGGCACCGACCTGCCCGGCCTCGACGAGCGCGCGCGCCTGGCGCACCAGCGGATACCCGGTGTAGTTGTGCGTGAGGCAGAAGACCAGCCCGGTCGACCGGACCTTCTCGACGATGTCGAGGGCCTCGGCAAGCGTGTTCGTCATGGGCTTGTCGCAGATGACGTCGAATCCGCGATCCAGGGCGGCCAGCACGAACCGGTGGTGGCTGTCGTTCGGGGTCATGATGGCGACCACCTCGGCACCGCCCTCCCGCTCACGCTCGGTGTCGAGCATCGCGAGGGCATCGGCGTATGCCCGGGTGGGATCGATCCCCATGGCTGCGGCGGCCTTCCGGGATCGCTCGGGGTCGGATGACACCACGCCCGCCACGAGCTCGTAGCGGCCGTCGAGTCGAGCGGCCGTTCGGTGCGTGGCGCCGATGAAGCTGCCGGGCCCGCCGCCGATCACCGCCAGGCGAAGTGGGCGGCCAAGCATCTCGATGACCGGAGTGGCGTCCAAGGGGATCTCCTTCGATGGTTGCCCATCGTACCCACGATGGGAGACGACGTGGCCGGGCGCCCACGGGACCGGGCGACCGAGCACCGGCCGGGCGCCCACGGGACCGGGCGACCGAGCACCGGCCGACGACGCGGGCCGGGCGATCGAGAACCGGTACTCTCTCCCGAGCCAGCCGCGGCAGCGGCCCTAGCTACCCAGGTGAGTGCCATGACGCAGGACGCGGCTGATCGGCTGCACAGCGGGCTCATCAAGAGCTTCGTCGCGACCGTGCCCGATCGTGCAGGATCCTGGATCGTCCAGCGAGCCGGCTACACCGCGGTCCGTTGCCCCCCGATCCCGCTTCCCGGATTCAACGGCCTGTGGATCGACGGGCACCTGCCGAGCGACGAGCTGCCACGCGCGATCGAGCAGATGGAAGCCGTCGACGTGCCGTTCTGGCTGCTCGTCCGCGCCGGTTCGACGGGTCCGTTCGGAGAGACGGCCGCGATCCTTGGATTCGATCTCGAGGAATCGTTGCCGGGGATGACCCTCCAACCGGGGGCGCTGGTGGCCGCACATGACAGCGGGATCGCGATCCGGCGGATCACGGCGAACCAGCTGGACACGGCCATCGACATGGCCGCGGAGGCGTTCGAATCGCCCCGCTCGATCGCCGAAACGATGTTCTCCCGGATCGCTGCGATCCCGGGGTTCGCCATCTACGAGGCGAGCGTCGACGGCGTTCCCGTGTCGACCGCGACCAGCTGGGTCGTGGACGGTACCGTCGGGATCTTCAACGTGGCGACCCCCGCCGAACATCGGCGGCGCGGCTATGGCCGGGCTGTCACGGAGCGGGCGATCCGCGATGCGCTTGAGGCCGGTGCCGACCTGGCATGGCTTCAGGCGTCCGAACTCGGTGCGACGGTCTACCGCTCGATGGGGTTCCGGCAGGTCGAGGGATACGACGTCTACGGCCGGCCGGACGCGAGCGGTCATTAGCCACCCGGAACGGCTCGAGGCCTTCGACAGCGTCGCTAGAATGGCTGCATCGCCCCTTTGACGTGGAGCCCCAACGCGGTCGCGTGACGTCATGAGCCTCGAGATCACGGATATCCGAAAGCGCTTCGGCGACGTCCAGGCGCTCGACGGAGTCACCTTCGGTGTCGCCCCTGGCGAAGTCTTCGGATTCCTCGGCGCCAACGGCGCCGGGAAGACCACCACGATGCGGATCATCCTCGGGTTCCTGCGACCCGACACGGGCTCCGTGTCCTGGAGCGACCGACCCGTCGGGGAGTGGCCGCGGCGGACCTGGGGCTACATGCCGGAAGAGCGCGGGCTTTACCCGCGCATGGAGGTCCTCGAGCAGCTGGTGTTCTTCGCGTCGCTCTACGGCGTCTCGCGCAGCGAGGCGCGGCGCGACGCCGTCGATTGGCTGGCCCGCTTCCGGATCAGCGAGTACGCGAACCGCAAGGCAGAGAGCCTGTCGAAGGGCAACCAGCAGAAGGTCCAGTTCATCGCCACGATCCTGCACGAACCCGACGTGCTGGTCATGGACGAGCCCTTCGCCGGCCTCGACCCGGTCAACGTGGCGCTGCTGAAGTCAGCCTTCCTGGAGATGCGTGACCGGGGCAAGACGCTGGTCTTCAGCACGCACCAACTCGAACAGGCCGAGGAACTGTGCGACTCCGTCGCGATCATCGATCGTGGGCGCCTCGTCGCATCCGGAACCACCCGGGAGGTCAAGCGCTCCACCGGCCACCAGACCGTACGCCTGGCTACCTCGGGAGACGGCGACCTCGACTGGCTTGGCAGCCTGCCGGCCGTGCAGGTGACCCGCCCCGGCCGCGACTACACGGAACTCCGTGTGGCCGCCGGCGCCGATCCGCAGGCGGTCCTCAAGGCTGCCCTCGGCCGGGGCGACGAGGTGTTCCGGTTCGAGGTGGCGGATCCATCACTCGAGGAGGTCTTCGTCGAACGCGTGGGCGCCCTCGACGTCGAAGAGCAGACCCTGGCACCGACGTCCGAGGGCGGCACGCCATGAGGGACCTGCCCAACATCCTCGCCGTCGCCCGTCGCGAGTTCCTGTTCCGCGTGCGGACCCGGACCTTTGCCCTCGGGACGTTGATCCTGGTCATCGGCGTGGTGGCGATCGCATTCGTGCCGGTCATCGTGAGCTACCTGGACTCCGCCAACGAGGAGCCGACGATCGCCGTCTGGTCGTCGGAGACGGACCTGACGACCGACCCGGTCCGGACGCTGGACGCGCTGCTGAACGCCCCGACGGAAACGCAGGTGCCCGGGGACCCGACGGACCGGGCGTTCCGGGTCACGACGGTGGCCGACCTGGGCGCGGCTCGTGCCGCCGCCGACGAGGGCGATCTGACGGCCGTCCTGGCGATCGAGCGGGCACCCGACGATGGCCTGGCCTTCACGCTCTACACGAACGAACCGGCGGTCGGACGCGTCGTCCAGCTCGTCCGCCAGGCATCCACCACGATCGCGATCGCCGATCGGCTGGATCGCCTGGATGTCGACCCCGCGGACCAGGCGACGCTGTTCGCGCCGCCCGCATACGCCGTCGCCTGGCCCGATCCGGAACGCACGGACGCGCCCGAGGGACCCGTCGAGGAGGGCTCCAGCTATCTGCTGGGCTTCGGGATGACGATCCTCATCTTCATGATGATCATCCTGTATGGGAACTGGGTCGCCATGAGCGTCGTCGAGGAGAAGTCCTCACGGGTCATGGAGGTCATCCTCAACGCCGCCCGTCCGTTCCAACTGCTGGCGGGGAAGGTGATGGGGGTGGGTGCGGTCGCAGGCCTCCAATACCTGGCCATCCTTGGGGCCGGAGCGGTTGCCCTGCTCATCCAGGGGCCGGTCAGCGAGCTGGTGCTGCGGGGCGGCGAGGCCTCGATCGCGCTGCCGGAGGGGCTGACCATCTGGCTCCTGCTCGAATTCGTCGTGTACGGCGTCCTTGGCTTCACCCTCTACGCGGTGCTGTACGCCGCGGCGGGATCGCTGGTCAGCCGCCAGGAGGATGTCAGCCAGGTGGTCATGCCGATGGCCCTCATCTCCACGGCCGGCTACATGATCGCGGTCTACGCGGCGACCGGCCTCCTGGACATCCAATCGGGCGCCATCATCGTGCTGTCGCAGATCCCGTTCCTCAGCCCGTTCCTGATGCTCAGCCGCTCGGCGGCGGGTGAGGTCGCCCCGTGGGAGATCGCGCTGTCGATCGTCCTGCTGATCCTGGCCATCGCGGTCGCGCTGTGGATCGCGGGCCGGATCTATGCGGCCGGCGTCCTGCTCTACGGTCAGCGACCCGGCATCCGCACGATCTGGCGGCTGACCCGCTCGGGGATGTGACCGGTCCGGCTAGATACCCACGTTCTGGGGCAGGCTGAAGACCAGGAACGTCGTGACGAGATAGAACACGCTCGCGAGGGCCACCATCGCGACACGGACCCGGTAGCCTTTGAACTTCGTGCCCACGCCGGCGAAGAACAGCACGGACGCGAACAGGACGGCGAGCAGGACGAAATTGTCGCCGGTCTGGTTCGCCTCGCGAGCCTCGGCTGCAGAGTCCTCCGCCTTCCGCTCCAGCTCCTCCGCCAGAACCCTGGACGCCGGGGCGTATTCGGCCAGGGCGAACGGTGACCCGGGCGGGATCTGCCCGACCGGAACGGAGTCCAACCATGCATCGAAGGCCGGCTTGAACTCCGCGCGGAAGCGCTCCTCCCAGAACCCGGCGAGGTCGGCGTCCTGGGCTCGGCGAGCCTGGACCCAGGCCATGAAGACGGCGACGTCGATGTTCACCTGGGCGCCGTACTCGCTCGACGCACGCACGGATTCCTGGCGATTCGCTCCGGCTGAGGCGTAGGCGTTCGCCTGGACGCCGCTCCAGCGCGTGGACTGGTAGGCGCACCAGGCAGCCGAGATCGTCGCCAGTGCGAGCAGCAGCGCGGAAACCAACTCGATCCAGTCGGACTTGTCGAAGCGCTGGGCAACCGCATCCGCACGCGCTTCGGCGCGCTCGGCAAGGCTCATGTCGCCGGGATCACCAGCGGGCGCTGGATCGCTCTGGGACACCGAGGTCCTCCAGTTCGAGGATGACGGACAATGCTCAGTCTATCTGCGCCGTCGGGGCTCGGTGAGCACGATCCGGCAAGCTGGCGTCTGCCTTCGGAACGACTCGCCGGCTCCCCATGTGGATCCCGACGTCACGCCGTTCCGTCGCGGCTCGTCGGATACTCCGGCTATCGCGTGGAGGCTCGAGCCGTCGGCCCGCTCACCGGGACCGATCCGCGCCCGATCTCGCGATGTGCGCCATGCTGTAGCCCGACCACACCGCCGTCCTCCCGGAGCTCGAGTCGCCTTGTCCACCGCACCACGCTCGCATGCCCGACCGAACCGACCGCCGCGCACGGATCAGCGTGGACGCCGTTCCACCCTGGGATACCTGGCGGTCATCCTGTTCGTCTTCCTGGCCGGGCTCGGCATCATCGGCGCTATCTCGGTCGTCGGTGCCTATACGTTCCTGGCGGCCGACCTGCCCGACCCCGAACTCCTGACCCAATACCAGCTTCCCGAGGAGACGATCCTCTACGACAGGACCGGTGAAACGGAGCTGGCCCGGTTCGGCGAGTACAAGCGCGAGGTCGTCACGTACGACGAGATCCCGCCGATCCTGCTCGACGCCACGACGGCCATCGAGGACAAGACGTTCTGGGAGAACGCCGGCTTCGATCCGGTCGGCATCGCCGCCGCG
>JAOUEG010000371.1 GCA_029858845.1 Chloroflexota bacterium
CCCGGCCAGTCCGTGAGGGGCCGTGCGTGAAGCGATGGTCACCGCCGTCGGGAACGGCGTTGCCGCCATCCGCGTGTCGACGTCCGGGTCGGGTGCGTTCGACCGGAAGATATGGTCGATGCCGTGGCGCTCCAGGTAGCCGAGGAATGTGGCCAGTCGCGCGGCGTGGCCTCGGTTGAGGGGCCCGTAGTCCGCCTCCTCGTACAGTTCGGCCGCATCCACGTCCGGGCGTACGTCGGCCATCAGCCGGTGCGGGATCTCGAAATAGCGGACCAGCTCCAGGGTCCTCGAGTCGTGGGCGAGGACGAAGCTCGGCGTCCCCGCGATGAGGGCCGCGATGTTGCCGTGGATCCGTGTCCCGAACGAGAAGTCCATCGTCGCCAGGTAGTCGAACCACGGCCATGGATCGACGAAGAAGCGGACCTTGTCGTCGCGGAACAACGGGTGGGCCAGGTGGATCGGCAGCGGCTCGGCCGGGTCGGCCACGGGGGTGGGATCGCCCCACAGCAGCCGTTCGAGGGAGGCGAGATCCTGCGGGATGTAGGTCAGGTCGGGATAGCGCTCGACATGGTGCATCACGACCGGACCCATCGCCTTGACGTAGGGCGAGACGTTGATCGCAAGCCGGGCGTCGGGCTCCAGGGCAGGTCGCCGCTTCTCGATGTGAAGCCGCTCGCCGTGGATGAACATGGACGGGCAGCCGATGACCTCGACGTCGCGGAAGCCGAGGCCGCGCAGGTAGTCATGGGTGAACTCGCCGCGCACCCCGATGGATGGCGATCGATCGAGCACGGCCGTCACGAAATCCCTGACCGCGGGCTCGATCCGCTCGAGGCGCGCCGGGTCATTGAGGACGTTCGATTGTGCGCCCACCCCGAGGATCACGACCGGGATGCGCAGGCGGCGGATCAGTTGGGTCATCCGGATCAGGACCGGCTCGAAGCTGATCCGAAAGGCATTCGCCAGGGGGATGACGTAGGCGTCGTAGCGTTCGTTGATTCGACCCGCTGCCGCCGGATCGATGACGAAACGGTCCGCCGTGATGCGCGTGTCGGCGGTACCGATGATCTTGTAGGCCGCCGTCGAGAAGATGAGGTTGCCCGCGTTCTCGGCGATGAGATTGCCGACGAGCGTTGCCTCCGGCGAGACGGCGTCGAACGGGTCCTTGCGAGCCCGGAGCAGGATCTCCTTCATGTCGGGCAAGCCTATCGGACCGCGCCTGCGTGCGTGCCGACGGTGGTCAGCGGTCCGCGAAGAGGGCGCCGAGCTGGCTCAGGATGCGTGCGGTCGCGCCCCACACGAACAGGCCGTCCACGTCGAAGGCGCCGTAGCGGAGCGGCCACCCGTCGATGGTCCGCTCGACCACGGCGATCGGGGCGTCGGGGAGGAAGCGGGCCAACCGCGGTTCGACGATGCGCGCGACCTCGCGTGGATCCGGTTCCATCAGCGGCGCTCGCTCGGCGAGCGCCACCACCGGCGTGACGTGGAAGTCGCTCACGGGGATCCAGAACGCCTCAAGCCGACCGACGACGGTGACCCCGGCCGCGACGGAGTCGAGCCCGACCTCCTCCTGTGCCTCCCGGAGGGCGGTCGCGGCAAGGTCGCGATCGTCCGGCTCGGCCTTGCCGCCGGGAAAGCTGACCTCACCCGAGTGGTGACCTTCGTGGGTTGCCCTCTCGATGAGTACGATGCGTGCCTCGCCGATCCGATCCGGATAGACGAGGACGAGGACGGCGGCCGGCCGTGGCGAGTGGCCCGGGGCGACCCCCTCGCGGAGACGCACCGCTCCTCCTCCGGCGATGACGGGCATGAGGATCTCCGCGTAGGGCGGGAGGCTCTCCGGCATCGTCGCCAGCCGGGTCGCCACCAGGTCGAAGCGCATGCCCTCGTCTCGCTGCGGATCGGTGGCTAGTTGACGAGCTCGCCGCCGTCGCCGCGATCGCGACGGGGCGGTGGCAGGTCGAGCGGTGACGATCCGGTGGAGCCGCGGACACCGACGGCGTCCGCATCCGAGCCGGTCGACCGGGCGTCGCGCCGATCGGCGTCGGTGACCACGGTGGCGTGATCGCTGCTGAACACCAGCGTACCGCGCACCGGATCGGCCTCTCCGCGGATCCGATCGCCGGGCCTGAACTCGCCGGACACGAGGGCCCTGGCGAGCTGGTTCTCGACCAGCCGCTGGATGGTCCGCTTGAGCGGTCTCGCTCCGAAGGCGGGATCCGTCCCCTCGCGCACGACCAGCGCGCGGGCTGCCGGCGTGAGCTCCAGGGCCAGGTCCTGCTCCGCCAGCCGACGGTCGAGGTCCGCGATGAGCAGGTCCACGATCGCGGCGAGATCGGTGTCCGTCAGGGCGTGGAAGACGATGACCTCGTCGACCCGATTGAGGAACTCCGGTCGGAAGTGCGCTCGCAGAGCCGTCGTCACGTCGTGCTTCATCCGCTCGTAGGCAGCGTCGTCCGTCTGGGCACTCGCGGCGGCGATGGCCGCCGAGCCGATGTTGCTGGTCATGATCACGACGGTGTTCTTGAAGTCCACCGTCCGGCCCTGCGCATCGGTGAGGCGACCGTCGTCGAGGACCTGGAGCAGGACGTTGAACACGTCCGGG
>JAOUEG010000372.1 GCA_029858845.1 Chloroflexota bacterium
CACGAAGGGCGACGAGGACCTGCTGCTGGCGTCCAGCCCGCGTGAAGTCGCTGTCCCCCAGTCCCTTGCGCGATCGGACGTACGCGAGGGCTTCCTCCCCGTCGAGGTGATGCCGACCCGGTTCGATGCGGTAGCCGTCGACGCCGTAGCCCGGGTCATCGATCGCCTCCTTGACGGTGACGTCCACGCCACCTGCGGCATCGACCATGCGCCGGAACCCCCGGAAGTTCACCTGAGCGTAGTACGGGATCTCGATGCCGAGGAGTGCCCCGATGGCCCGGCGCAGGCTGCCAAGGCCGCCGGCCGGGAACTCGTCGCGATGGGCGTTCGCGTACGACATCAGGGAATTCACCTTCGGTCCGAACACGTCGCCGTTGCCGAGCGGTACGTTGACGAGGTCACGTGGGATGGACACCAGGCTGACCGACTTCCCGACGGTATCCAGCGAGGCGACGATCATCGTGTCGGTCAAGGTCGCGGACCGGCCGCTCGTCTTGTCGATACCGACGAGCAACAGGTTGATGCGCTCGTCCAGGTTCGGGCCCGCATCCGGCTCGGCCGCGGCGCCACGCAGCTTCGTTTCGAAGACCAATGTGAACGCATCCGCCATCGCCGTTCCATAGCGATAGACGGCGACGTGCGGGATGACCACGAAGAGCGCGAGCAGCACCAACCCGACCACACCCAGCCGCCCGGTCGGGCCGGCATGTCGCGTGTCCACGAATGCCTGGCCGACGGATACGAGGCGCCAGAGCAGCAGCGCCATGTTCAGTGTGAGGAGGGCCGACAGGGTGGCCGGGGAGACAGCCCACGCCGCGAGGCGCGTCGGCGATTGGCTGCTCCAAAGGAAGAGCCCTGCGCCCAGCAGGATCAAGGAGGGAACGAGGAAGAGGGCCGCGAGCCGGCGCCTCCCATTGAGCGCCTGACCGAGCCCGGGGAGCAGTGCCGATAGACCGGCCGCGGCAAGGCGGCGACGGTCAAGGTGTCCGGTGTCCGGCCGGATCCGACGGGCGTGCACGACGGGCGCTGGTCCTCTGGCGGGTCGGTTCACCGCGAACCCTGCGGTCGCTCGCGCCGGAGTCTAGCGCGGAACCGGACATGGGGACGCCGGGCGGTCGATCAGCCTGCCCGTGACCACCCGGCGTCTGGAGTTCTGACGGACCATACCGGCCGGGCGTTACGCTGCCGCTCCCGCCGCTCCCAGGGTGCCCATCACCGGCTGATCGGCGCGGTAGGCTACCCTTCCGTCATGGCTCCTCGGGGAGTAGCGTAGCCTGGCAACGCACGTGCTTTGGGAGCACGAGATCGCGGGTTCAAATCCCGCCTCCCCGACCACCCTCCGCGGTTGTCCCCGACGTCGTGGCCGAGGCTCGCGAGTGGCGCACGCGGCTTGGCGGGACCCTCTGCCAGCTCTGGCCGTACGCAGCGGCTAGGCTCGTGGGTCTGCGGATGCGCTTGCCCAGGATGGAGGCCTGCGTCAGCCACGCCCGGGCGATCGCTGCCGCCCTGTCCGGCGTGCCGGGTGTGCGCGTCGTCCCGGACCCGCCGCAGACGCCGATGATGCACGTCCTCCTGGGGACCTCGGCCGCGACCGTCACGGCCGGGATCCTCCGCAGGGCGATCTGCTGACCTGGGGAGGATGCGCCGCGACCGACGATCCGGGGGTACGGTGCATCGAGTTCACCGTCGGCGAGGCGACGCTGGGGTTCTCGCCGGCCGAGGTGCAGGACGTCGTCCGGTCGATCCTCTGATCCAGCCGCCGTTCGGAGGACCACCGTTTCGTCCGCCGAGGTGACGGCCCGTGCGATGATGCGACCATGGATCGAAGTCGACGTCGCGGCCACGGTCGGCGCAGCGATACCGATGCGAACGGACCCAGCGCCGCCGGGGTCCCCGTGGGACCGGGTCCCGAGACCGTCGACGCGGCCGCCTTCCCGGACCTCGCGACCCGCCTGGACACGGATGGCGGCGCGGGCAGCGCCCGTTTCCGCGAGGTCCTCGCCGAAGGTGGCCCCATCCTGGCCGACGGCGCGATGGGCACGATGCTCTTCAGCGCGGGCCTCCAGTTCGGCGACCCGCCGGAGCTCTGGAACCTGGGCCATCCGGACGTCGTCCGCCGGATCCACCGCGGCTACCTGGACGCCGGGTCCCGCATCCTCATGACCAACACGTTCGGCGGCAATCGACTTCGGCTGGGGATCCACGGCAACCAGGACCGCGTGGATGAGCTCAACCGGACGGCGGCGATCCTGCTCCGCGCCGAGGTGAACGCGGCCGGAGGGACCGCCCTCGTCGCCGGCGACATCGGGCCCAGCGGCGAGATCATCGCCCCTCTCGGGACGCTGGGCTACGACGAGGCGGTGGATGTCTTCCAGGAGCAGGCGGCTTCGCTCGTGGCCGGCGGTGTCGACCTCATCTGGATCGAGACCATGTCGGATCTCAACGAGATCAAGGCGGCGATCCAGGGGGTGCGCCGGGCGGCTCCCGGGATCGCGCTCGTCGCGACGATGACGTTCGACACCCGCGGCCACACGATGATGGGTGTCTCCCCGGAGGCGGCCGTTGCCAGCCTGGCCGCATGGGGCGCCGACGCCA
>JAOUEG010000373.1 GCA_029858845.1 Chloroflexota bacterium
TTGCGCGTAGCCGACTTCCAGCAGGGCCGTCAGTCGCCACGGGCTCCACGTGGGCTCGGCTTCGAGCGAAGAGCTGGCGTCTGCGAGCATCCTGGCCGGTCCGTCTCGACAGACCATCGCCCGCGCCATGGCACGGGCCGACTCCAGCGATGCCGTCCCGTCCTTCGTGGCCCCGGCGCCGTCGCCCTCCTCGGCGGCGGCCACCCAGCGCTCGCACTCATCGGGGCTGCCGTCCAGCCCGGCGAGCCAGGCGGCGATCGGAGCAACGAACGACCGCTGCTCGATAGCCTCGGTCTCGAACCGCGCGAACCACCGCCGGACGGTCGCGATCTCGCCTCGCTCGAACAGTTCCCGCGCGACCGTCGCTGCCAGTGTCGCCGCCTGCTCGAAATGTCTGCCCGCGAATGCGTGCTCCATGGCCGGCTCGACCGCGCCCACATCCATGAACCATGCGCTCGCGCGGCGATGGAGCGCCTGGACCAGCGCGGGCGATGACAGTTCGAGATCGCGCTGCAGATGATCGCGGAGGAGCGGATGGCAGCGGAACCATCGTTGCTCGGCATCGAGCGGCACCAGGAAGAGGGTCGCCCGAGCGAGCTCCTTCAGGCGCACGGCCGATCCTGATCGCTCGACCACGGCGTCGCACAGCGGTCCACTTAGGCGCTCGAGGATCGACGACTGCATGAGGAGGGTGCGATCGTCGATCGTCAGCGGCCCCAGCACGTGATCCTTCAGATAGTCGGCGACGTACGGTGTCTGACCCGACCCTGCCGCGTCGAGCAGCTGCCAGCCGTGGTCCTTGACGGACAGCCCGACAAGGTATGTGGCCGCAGCCCAGCCGTGCGTCCTGCTGCGGATCTCCCTGGCACGCTCGGCCTCGAGTGGGATGTCGAGGGCAGCGAACAGCGCACGGGACTCATCATCGCCCATCGCGAGTCGGTCGACGCCGATCTCCAACAGATCCGCCGCCGCCCTCCAGCGGCCGATCGGGAGCTGTCGCGCCGGCAGGCTCCTTGTGCCGAGCGCGATCTGGGTGCCCTCGGGGAGGCGGTCGACGAGCGCAGCCAGCGCGTGAAGCGCGGCGGCCTCCTCCAGCGCGTGAACGTCATCGAGCACGATGACCCAGGGACCCGCTGGGCCTCCCAGCTCGGCGAGGATCCGCCCCAGCAGGCGCGCTTCGAGCGGCTCTCGACCTCCGGACCCCTTCACGGTCCCCAGCGCGGACGCGCCAGCGAGAGCTTCGAGCACGTGCGACAGCAGTAGCACTGGGTCGTTGTCGCCGGTATCCAACGTCAGCCATGCAGAGTGACGCGGATCCCGTGCCGCCCACTGGGCCAGTAGCGTGGACTTGCCATATCCCGCAGGAGCCACGACCACGACGACGCGCACGTTCCTGGAGGACTCGAGCGTTCGTAGCAGGTCCGCACGCTCCACGATTCCCGGGCGCATCCGAGGCGGGCGTGTCCGCGCGGGGTCGACCCACGACCAGGGTTCCTGGCTGACGGCCGAAGATCCGGTCACGTTCGATAGGGTCCTCATGTGGGAGATCGCGCGACCGCCGCGTCTGGCCCCGCCGCGTACTGGCTGGACAGCATATCGAGAAAGCCCGCTCTTCGGCGCCTCCGCGCCTTCATGGCTGTCTCATTGACGACCGCCGCGGCGCCGGGGCGACGCGGGCCGCTCGGGTACCATCGGCCGAACCCACTGAGCGACCGAGGTCAGGTCGACCCGGCCAGTGGGAGTCGCCGAGGAGGTCGCCGTCGTGCCCAGGGTGTGTATCGCGGGGGCGACGGGCTGGGCCGGCAGCGCGCTCGCCGAGGGCGTGATGGCCGCCCCGGATCTCACGCTCGTGTCCGCCGTTGCACGGTCGGCCGCCGGGAGCGACCTTGGTACCGCCCTCGGTGGCGAAGCGATCGGGGTACCGGTCAGGGCCACGGTCGACGAAGCGCTCGTGGCAGATGTGGATGTCCTCGTGGACTACACGTCGCACGCCGCCGTGGGAGCGAATGTGCGGTCGGCGATCCAGTATGGGGTCGCAGTCGTGGTCGGCTCCTCCGGGCTGACGGCACTCGACTTCGTGGAGATCGACGCCCTGGCGCGCGGGCACGGGGTCGGCGTCATCGCGGCCGGCAACTTCTCGCTGACCGCGGCGATGGCCCAGGCAGCGGCGCTGCTCGTGGCACGACATCTTCCGAGTCTCGAGGTGATCGACTACGCGGACGCATCCAAGCCGGATGCCCCAAGCGGAACAGCACGGGAGCTGGCGGAGCGACTGGCGGCTGCCGGCGGGTCGTCAACGGAGGTAACGGATGCAGCGGATTCGGTCACCACGGCAGCCCGCGGCACGCTGGTCGGTTCCGTTCGCGTCCATTCCGTACGGCTGCCGAGCTTCTCCGTGTCGACGGAGGTCGTTTTCGGCTTGCCCGATGAACGCCTCACCATCCGCCACGACGCCGGTATGTCGGCCGCGCCCTACGTCGCCGGTACGCTCCTCGCGATCCGGAGCGTCGTCGGGCGCGTTGGACTGACGCGGGGTCTCGACACACTCCTCGCCGAATAGGGCGTCCGGATCCCGCCCCGGCATCCAGCCAGCC
>JAOUEG010000374.1 GCA_029858845.1 Chloroflexota bacterium
CCCGGGCCCGACCGCCCGCCCGACGAGGCCTGATGGCTATCCTTGACCCGATGCGACGACTCATCGTGGCCCTGGACGGGCCCGGTTCATCCGGCAAGAGCAGTGTCGGGGCGGCGGCAGCCCAGGCGCTCGGCTACCGGTTCTGCGATACGGGTCTGCTCTACCGGGCCGTGACCTGGCTGGCCGAGACCCGCGCCGTGCCCGTGGACGATCCCGTGGGCCTCGTCGGATTGGTCGGGGCCGTCGAGCTGGCCGGTGACGATCGCGGGCGGCTGTCAAGGGTCATGGTGGACGACGTGGACCACACGGAGGAGGTCCGGGCACCTGCCGTGGATGCCGCGGTGTCGGCCGTGGCGGCGGTGCCCGAGGTACGCGCGGCCCTGCTGGAGCGGCAGCGGGACCTGGCGGCCGACGGCGGCATCGTGATGGCCGGCCGCGACATCGGGACGATCGTGCTCCCGGATGCGGATCTCAAGATCTACCTGGACGCCTCGGTCGAGGAACGGGCGCGACGCCGGACCGAAGAGCGGCACCTCGACCCGGAGGGGCCGGAGGCGGCGGAGATCCTCGATGCGCTGCGACGTCGGGATCACCTGGATGCGCATCGCGCCGTGGCGCCGCTGCGGGTCCCGCCGGACGCGCGGATCATCACCACCGACGGCAACAGTTTCGATGAGACGGTGGCTGCCGTCGTCGGCGCGATCCGTGACGCCGAGGCCCGTCGGGCCGATGTCGAGACCGAGGGCATTCGATGACCGACGAGGGCCAGACGACGAGCGGCCAGGGTCGCGGCGCCGAGCCGGCGCCGATCGTGGACGAGATCGCGCCGTGGATGGCGGCCCTGGCGACCGTCACCCGCGCCGGCCTGGCGGGACTGACCCGCGTCCGGGTGGACGGCGCGATCGACGAGATCCCACGGACCGGCCCGATGATCGTCGCGGCGAACCACGCCTCGAATCTGGACCCGGTCGTCATCGCCTCGTCCCTGATGCCTCGCCTGGGCCGTCGGCTCCAGTGGCTGGGCAAGAAGGAACTGTTCGCCTGGCCCGTGGTCGGCTGGGTCGCAGCCAACGGCGGCGTGCATCCCGTTGATCGTTCCACGGCCGACGTCGAGGCCTACCGGCTTGCCAAGCGGATCCTGGACGAGGGTCATGCGCTGTTCGTCTTCCCCGAGGGGACCCGCAGCCACGACGGGTCGCTCGCCGAAGCCCGCGACGGCGTCGCGGTGCTCGCGCTTCGGACCGGGGCCCCGATCGTCCCTGTCGGCATCGGCGGGTCGTACCGCGTCTGGCCGCGCGGCCAGAAGCTACCGCATCCGGGGGGACGGGTCACGGTCCGCGTCGGGTCGCCGTTCCGCCTCGCCGACGAGCTTCCCGAAGGCACGGACCGACGCGCCGCGAAGTCGCTCGGGACGGAGGTCATCATGCGCCGGATCGCCGCCCTGTTGCCGCCCGACCAGCGGGGCCGCTACGCGGGTTCCACCGACCTGGACGAGCCGCCGCCCGGCCCGGATCGCATCCGGGACGACGCCCCGCCCGAACCCTAGCCAGGGGGTTCGCAGGGGCCCCGTGCCATAATCGAGGCATGTCCATGGTCCAGGAAGTCCGGATCGCGCGGCGAACCGGATTCTGCTACGGGGTGCGCGAGGCGATCGACAAGGCCAAGGAGGCCTCGGCCGCCGGGAAGGCGACGCATACCCTGGGGCAGGTCGTGCACAACGAGGGTGTCGTGAGGGACCTGCAGGCGCTCGGCATCCGGACGGTGGATACGCTCGACGACGTCGATCACGGGGCGGCCGTGGTCATTCGTGCCCACGGCGTCCGTCCCGACGTCATGGAGCGGGCCGAGGGGCGTGGCCTGGACGTGATCGATGGCACGTGCACCTGGGTCATCCAGGAGCATCGCGAGTTGGCCCGTCTCGTCGAGGAGGGCTACACCATCGTGCTGCTCGGAACGCCCAAGCACGCCGAGGTCGTCGGGATGCTCGGCTTCGCTCCGGACGCGATCGTCGTGGACGACGAAGAGGAGTGGGAGACGGCCATCCCGCGCAAGAAGCGCATGGCCCTGATCAGTCAGTCCACCCAGCCGCCATGGAAGTTCGAGAAGCTCGCGGCCTTCATGGTCTCCCGTGCCCATGAACTCAAGATCGTGAACACGGTCTGCCCGGTCACGATCCGGCGTCAGCAGGACACCATGGAGACGGCAGCCGAAGTGGACATGATGGTCGTGGTCGGCGGCCGGTCGAGCGCCAACACGAAGGAGCTCACCCGGTTGTGCGAGATCGCGGGGACGCACGCCATCCAGATCGAGGGGGCCCGCGACGTCACGGATGGGTCCGTCTTCGCCGAAGCCCGGATCGTGGGCGTCACGGGCGGAACGTCCACCCCGATCGAGGACCTTCGTGACGTGGCCCAGAGGATCATGGAACTCGCCGGCGCACCGGAGGCCAGGATGCGCGCCGCGGAGCTGGCCGACGCAGCGCTGGAGCGTGCGGCGACGCCGGCCGGCCGAACCACCTCGCTGCCCAACCTGTCCGCCCGATCCGTCGTCGGCGCGGCCTGACCGTGGCCGCCACGAGGGCCGGCCGGGCGAC
>JAOUEG010000044.1 GCA_029858845.1 Chloroflexota bacterium
GAGTCATGTGGCGGGATGTTCTGACGCGGGAGGCGACGAAGCACGGCCCACGACGTTGGCCGCCTGGACCGCGCGGAGCCACTGGCGGACCCGGCCCGTGCACGTGAAGGAGACGCCATGGGTGCGTTCCTCAGGGCGGGACTCGTAACGCTCACCGTCGTCGGCGCGGCGGGGATCGCGCTGCGCCTGAGCGGGTATTGGGAGGGCACTGTCGCGCGCTACCAGCGGTTGGAGGCGGACTACCAGCCGATCTTCTTCGACGGACCGATCGGTCGCGTCGTCGCCCGCTACTACGCGCGCTTCGTCGGGTGGCTCTATGCCGCGTACGCCAAGGCCCTGGACCTTCAGCCCGAGGACGAGGTCCTCGACGTGGCATGCGGCTCGGGCGTCTTCCTCGCCCGGTACGCGCCACAGGTTCGTCGTATTGCGGGGCTGGACCAGTCACGGGCGATGATCGACCAGGCCCTTCGCGAGAACGCCGAGCGGGTGGCGGACGGCAGCGCCGAGTTCGTGGTCGGGGACGTCGCGGCGCTGCCCTGGGACGATGGGACGTTCACCGTCGTGACCAGCAACGACATGGACTGCTACGAGGCAAAGGCGGAGGCCGCACTCGCGGAGATGCTCCGGGTCCTGCGGCCAGGTGGTCGCGCGGTGGTGGGCCAGGACCGCCGCGACATGGTGGAGCGGGCCGGCTTCAGGCGCGTGTCGCTCAGGCGGGTCGCGATGGCCTATGTGACGACGGGCTACAAGGGATAGCGAGCGCTGGTACCGCGGCGGCTCGTGCTCATGTGCGGCCCGGGTCGCTGTCGAGGAGGTTTCTCGCGATGTGGTCCGCGATCCCACTCGCCATCGCGGAGGCCGCCGCGCTGGTCGGTTTGCGCGCCGCCTGTGCCGCGAAGCATGCCGTGAACTCCGCCGCGAGTCCCAGCCTCGGAAACGTGCCGACGACTTCGGCCCGCAGGTCCGCCGGCCACCGCTGCGGCTCCCGACCGGAGATGTCAAGGGCGGTCGCGATCTCGAGGAGGAAGCCCTCTGGGTCATCGGCGACATCGACCGCGTCCCACATGTGACGCACGATCACCTGGGACACCCGCTCGCGTCGTTGCGCGGGCCAGCCGAGGCCGGCGGCGAACACCCAGGCCACGTCCCCGCCGGCCTCTTCGAATGGGACGCTGTGAGCGTCGAACGACGCCGTCAGGCCGATGTCGTGCAGCATCGCCGAGACGTACAGGAGTTCGGCGTCGTAGTCGATCCCGTGCGCGTCGCCGTAGGTAGCCGCCCAGACATACGAGCGGTGGCAGTGGTTGACCATCGCCGGCGACGAGAACTCGGTCACGACTTCCAGCGCGCGTCCGGCCGCGCTCGACCGCGGTCGTTGGACGTCGGCAAGTCGCATGTCGGCATCATCGCAGATGAGCCCCCGGCCTCTGGGCGGTGCGGTTCATCTTGGATGAGCGGTCCGATCCGACGCGTTGAGAGGATCCACGCGATCGTCGTGCTGGTACCCTCCGTCGATGCAGGCATCGACCGATCTCACCGACAGGTTTCGGGATCTCCATCGAGCGGGCTGCTTCGTGATCCCGAACCCATGGGACGTGGGCAGCGCGAAACTGCTGGTGGGCCTCGGATTCAAGGCCCTCGCGACCACGAGCTCCGGGTCCGCGTGGACGCTCGGCAAGTCCGACAATCGCCTGGCGCTGGACGAGGCGCTCGCGCATCTCGCGGCGGTCGCCAGCTCGGTGGACGTACCCGTCAATGCCGACTTCGAGGGTGGCTTCGCGGTCGAACCGGACGAGGTCGCCCAGAATGTCGCGCGCGCGATCGAGACGGGCATCGCGGGGCTGTCGATCGAGGACTCGAGCGGCGATCCGACGGAACCACTGTTCGACTTCGGCCTGTCCGTCGCCCGTGTCCAGGCCGCCAGGAGGGCGATCGACGATCGCGGCGGCGGCGTGCTGCTCACGGGTCGCTGCGAGTCGTACGTCGTCGGCCGGCCGGACCTGGCCGAGACGATCCGTCGGCTGCGGGCCTACGCCGATGCCGGGGCCGACTGCCTGTACGCGCCGCGGCTCGGGAACCTGGATGACATCGCGGCGATCGTCGGAGCGGTTGCTCCGAAGCCCGTCAACGTCCTCGTCGGCAGCGACTTCACGACGGTCGCGGCCCTTGCGGACCTCGGCGTCCGTCGGATCAGCGTCGGCGGGGGACTTGCCCGGGTCGCCTGGGGCGCGTTCCTCCAGGCTGCCGCGGAGATCGCCAAGCAGGGCACGTTCAGCGGGCTCAACCGGGGGATCGCGTTCGCCGAGATCGACGGAGCTTTCTCCGGAGATGACGATTTCCGGTCCTGAACCACCTCCGCCAAAGCCGTGCGGCTGCGCGTTTGTGCGCGGCGTCAGCGGAGACGGTCGCGATTCGACCCAGGCATGGGTGGGCCGGGAGCAGGCTCGGGACGTGGCCGTCACGACGTCGCCAAGGATGGAGGATCCGCGTGGAGACTGATGCCCTGAGAGCGCAACTCGCCCGGCTTCTCGAAGGTGTCGGCGCTCACATGCCATTCGAGGACGCCATCGCCGACTTCCCGGATGACGCGATCAACCGGCGGCCGCCGAACGTCGACTACACCCCGTGGCACCTCCTGGAGCACCTCCGGCTCACGCAGGCCGACATCCTTGACTACGTCACGAATCCGCACTACGTGGAGCGGGATTGGCCGACCGACTACTGGCCGGCAGGCGACGCCGAGGCGACCCGAGCCGACTTCGACGCGACGACGCGTGCGTTCATCGCCGACCGGGCGGCGCTCCGCGCCATGGTCATGGATCCCGCGAGAGACCTCCTGGCGGTCATGCCCTGGACGCCCGGGCACACCCTCCTGCGCGAGATCCGCATCGATGCGGACCACAACGCCTACCACGTCGGCGAGTTCGCGATCCTGCGGCAGGTCATGGGCACGTGGCCCGCCGGTCACGGATAGAGCCTGGGCAGAAAAGCGAGATGGAGCTGGCGCGTGTCGCGCCCGAGCTACGCGGACGGCTTCGACCGGCACACCTTGGCGGCGCCGTGGATCGACCCTGGAGCTTCCGACTGATCCGGGCCGCGATGCACCTGTTGCCGACGACGCGAGTCGAGGGCGTCGCACTCGCGAAGCTGCCGGCGGCAGGCCCCGGCGTTCGGGTCTACCGGCCGTTCGTCGCTCGCTCCGCGGCGGGGCTGTTCTGGATCCACGGAGGTGGCATGGTGATCGGCCGTGCCGCGCAGAACGACCGGCTGTGTGGCGAGATGGCGCGCACGCTCGGCATCACCGTGGTCTCCGTCGAGTACCGCAAGGCACCGGAGCACCCCTTCCCGGCTCCCCTCGACGACTGCCATGCGGGCTGGCGTTGGCTGCAGGGCGAGGGGGATCGACTTGGCATCGACGCGGCGCGCATCGCGATCGGCGGCGAGAGCGCGGGCGGCGGCCTCGCCGCAGCCCTCGCGCAACGACTGCACGACGAAGGTGGCATGCAGCCGGTGGGTCAGCTCCTGCTCTGCCCGATGCTCGATGACCGGACGGCCGAGCGACACGAGCTGGATCCGATCGATCACTTCGTCTGGAACAACCGTCGCAACCGCTTCGGCTGGCGCTCGTACCTCGCCAGGGAACCGGGAAGTGTCTCGGCCCCGGAGTACGCGGTCCCGGCCCGTCGCGACCGGCTCGATGGGCTTCCGCCGGCCTGGATGGGAGTCGGCGAGATCGAACTGTTCCATGATGAGGTCGTTGCGTACGCCGAGCGCCTTCGCGGCGCAGGCGTCCCGGTCGAGCTCGATGTCGTGCCTGGAGCGGTCCATGGGTTCGAGGTCTGGGCTCCGGACACGATGCTCGCCCGCGACCACCTGGGCCGAGCTCATGCCTGGCTGGGGCGGACGCTCGGCGTTGACGTCGACCCTGCCGTGCCGGCCTGATCCGGGCCCGAGTCCTCCGCCAGCCGCGCCTTGACATGTAACCGATTGGTTACCTATCATCCCGTCATGACCGCCCCACGACCGAGCACCGCTGTCGGACCCGACGGTTTCGCGGCCCTGGCGGATCCGACCCGCCGGGAGATCCTGGCGTTGCTGGCAGCCCGGGACCTCACCGTGAAGGAGATCGCCGCCTCGTTCGAGATCTCGAGGCCGGCCGTGAGCAAGCACCTCCGGCTCCTGAGACGGACCGGTCTGGTGCGGGAAACGAAGGTCGGCCGGGAGCGCATCCAGCGCTTCGATGGCGCGGCCCTCCGGCCGGTCTCCGAATGGGTGCACCACTACGAGCGGTTCTGGGAGCGCAAGCTCGAGTCCCTCAGATCGATCCTGGAGGAGGAACGATGATCGACGGAGTCCGGCGGGAGATCGACCTGGCCGCGTCGGTCGATCAGGTCTGGAGCTACCTGACCGAACCGCACAAGGTCGCACGCTGGCTCATGGGCAGCGATATCGACGCGACCGAAGGCGCGCGCTTCCGCTTCACCTCCGAGCCGTCCGGCGGCTGGGACGGCATCATCGAGTGCCGGGTCGTGGAGGTGGTCGCGCGGCGGCGTCTCTCGTACACATGGAACGCCAACGACATCGGAGCGGAGACGCTCGTCACGTTCGAGCTGGAGGACGTGGGACAGGGCACCCGCCTCACCCTGACGCACACGCGATTCCAGGACGCCCAGCCCGGCGCCGAGGGGCGCCATGCGGCGGGCTGGCACAATGTCCTGAAGGCACTGAGGGCCGAACTGAACGGTCCCACGGACGGGTACGACTGGAGCACCCTCGAGATCACGGTGTTCTACGACGATCCAGCGACCGACGTCTACCGGCGCTGGACGACCGCCGAAGGGATGCGGAGTTTCTGGGCGGACGAGGTGGCCTGCGTCGCCCCCGACGGCTCGCGTCGTGCCCCGACGTCGGCGTTCCGCACCGGCGACAGCGTCGACCTCACGTTCACCACGGCGCGATCGACGAGGCTCCAGATCCTTGATCTCGAGGACGGGCGGTTCCTGCTGTTCCGATTCGGCGAGGACTACGGCTGGGTCAAGGTGGCGTTCTCGGAGGAGGGTGACCGCACCAGGCTGACGCTCCGCCAGTTCGGTCTGCCCGACGACGATGCCTCGCAATGGAGCGTGCACGCGCACGCGCGCGGCTGGTGGATCTTCAATCTCCTCAACCTGAAGGCGATCCTCCGACACGGAGTAGACCTCCGGGTCCGCAGGCCGGACGTGGCCGACGGGCTGAGTGCCGACTTCCGCCTCGGCGCGGATCGCACTGGGGCCCCGCACGATTGGACCGGCTTTGACGTGTTCCTGCAGATCGATGCCTCACCGGCGGAGGTCCTTGCGCGCTGGCGCTCCGCGGGCGGTCTCGAGAGCTTCTTCGTCCGGGAGGCGCGCTTCACCGATCCGGCAGGATCGACCCGCGGACCCGGGACGCTCGCGCCGTTCCAGGCCGGCGATTCCTACGAGTGGGGCGCGGTCCATGACTTCAGCATGGAGGGTCGCGTCCTGGCGACGGACGACCAGCGGCTCGCGTTCACGTTCGGCAGTCGGTACTCGGTCGAGATCAGCGCAAGGGCCAGCGGTCCCGGCGCGTTGCTGCACCTTCGACAGCGCGGGATCCGCGACGATCCCGAGGACCGCGTCCACGGGACACTGAACTGCCGATCGTGCTGGATCTACTTCCTGACGACCTTGAAATCGCAGCTCGAGTACGGCGTCGATCTTCGGGATCACGATCCGGAAACGGCGGATTCGATCGCCGTCGGCTACAACTCGGCCGTGCTGAGCGCAACCTGAACGGGTCCGCACCCCTGGCCGGGGAGGCATGCCGGCCCGATGGCTTCCGAGGACCGTGCGGGCTTCTCGCACGACCGGTCACGGTGATCTCGGTCGACATCGGTTCGCGCCGGCGGCACCTTCCGAGGCCGTAACAGGAGGGACGCCCATGGAGCGAACGACGACCAGCCCCGACGAGGTCATCGCCGGGATGCCCGACGAGATCCGCGCGGATGTGACAGCCCTCGACAGGCTGATCCAGGACGTCATGCGGGGTCACGAGCGCGTGCTCTGGGAAGGAGTGTTCTGGGGAGGCTCGAGGCAACGGATCATCGGCTACGGCAGGCACCGCTCGGTCCGTCGGAGCGGCCCCGCCGTCGAGTGGTTCATCGTCGGGCTGGCCCGCCAGAAGGCATACCTGAGTCTCTACGTCAACGCCACCGAGGGCGGCGCCTACATCGTCAAGCGGTATGCGGCTCGCCTTGGCAAGGTCAAGGTCGGCAGCGCGAACGTCACCTTCAAGCGAGTCGCCGACATCGACCTCGACGTCATGCGCGAGATGGTCGAGCGAGCCAGGAACCTGTCAGGCGACCCTCAGATGTAGTCGCTCGTCGGCGCCGATCGCTAGGCCGCGTGGATCGGCAGTTCCACCCGGACCAGCGTCGGCCCGGCGGGAGGGCTCGAGAGGTCGAGCGATCCGTCGAGCGCACCGACCCGGTCGCGCAGGCCGGCGAGGCCGCCGCCGGGCGCCACGGTCGCGCCGCCCACGCCGTCGTCGGAGATCTCCACGATCAGGGACCCCGTGCCGCGGCGTACGCGGACTTCGCAGGAGGTTGCCGAGCTGTGCTTGGCGACGTTCGCCAGCGATTCCGTGACCACGAAGTAGGCGGCCCGCTCCACGGCGGCAGGGAGACGCTCTCCGTCGCTGAGCGAGCTGTCCACGGTCGTCGGCACCGGGCAGCTGCCGGCGACGGCCCCCAGGGCGGCGACGAGCCCCCGGTCGAGGAGGATGGCCGGTGCGGTCCCTCGGACGAGTTCGCGAAGTTCGGCCAGGGCCTGGCGCGCCTGCGCGCGGGCTTCGGCGATCAGCGCCTTGGCCGATGCCGGGTCCGTCTCCACGCGTTCCTCCGCCAGACCCAGGTCGATCGCCAGCGCGACGAGCCGCTGCTGGGCGCCGTCGTGCAGGTCGCGTTCGATCCGACGGAGTTCACTCGCCTCCAGCTCAAGCGCCGCCGACCGGCTGCCTCGAAGCCGCTCGACGTCCTGACGGAGGGCGGTGTTCGGATCGACGCACAGCAGTCCCTGCACGACGGCCCTGTGGAGGATCTGCACGCCCTTTGCGACGGAGGCGGCGACCGGGATGAGGACGAGCCCGACGAGGATCGTCGCCGCCATGACGCCGTCCCAGGCGACCGGGAATGCGTCGATGAGGGGTGCGACCCCGAGGGATCTGAGGCCGGCGACGACGAGCGGCGACGCGATCAGGACGAGGGCCGACACCCACAGGCCGATGACGACGGCGAACTCGAGGATCGCCAGCGGGAACAGGACGAGGATGTAGACGACGTCCCGCCAGCGGTTCGCGTCGAGGAACACCGCCTCCGCCGTGTCCCGGATCCACGGACCGTAGGGACTCGCCGGGCGACGGTCGTAGGAGCGATACGAGTGCGCCGCCATCGGGCGCCCGTCGACGAATGTCATCCGCCATCGCTCGATCCGGGCGAATGCCCGGCAGACCTCGATCCCGAGACCGATGATCGGGATCCCGATCAGCACCAGGAGGAGCGAGCCTCCCGACGAGAAGCACGCGCTCACGATCGCCATCGACACCATCGCCACCCCGAATCCGAGCAGGACGGCGAGCGTCGCTCGCCACGAGTTCGGATCCAGCGGCGAGCGCAGGAAGGCCCGGGCGAGGTCACCCAGGTCGCGTGCCGCTGAGGGCTGTGGCCGGCTGCCGGCGTCGTTGATCATGGCGTGGACCCTACACCGCGCCGCGCCGGCGATGGTGCCGGCGCGGCGCGGTCATTCGAGCCGCTCAGGCGGCGCTGGGAGTCGGTTGCGTCGAAGGAGCGTCCCCGACGGCTGGGGTCGGCGGACGGATCGTGCGCCACGCCATCAGGAGGAGGGCTCCGAAGCCGAACAGGGTCGCGATCGCCGAGACGAAGGGCACGATCCCGGCGAACGCCAGGGCGATCACCCCCACGAGCGCGGCGCGGTAGGGCCGGCCCGTCTCGGCCGTTCCGCGGAGTCGGCCGAGGATCCAATCGCCGATCCAGATCGCGGCGACGATCCACCCGGCGAACGCGATCAGCGGCAGCAGGATGAACAGCATCGCGAATCCGACCGGAGCGCCGACGATGGTCATCATCACCAGGACCGACACGAGCGGCAGCACGACCATCCCGATGAGACCCGCGACGAGCACCTGACCGGGCTCCCGCGTGATGAGCGACTCGGCCACGCGGACCTGGCGGGCGCCGAACGCGGCAACGACGAGGCCGGCCACGATGGCGGCGAGCCCGAAGCCGATGAACAGCAGGATGAACATGGGGATGAGCAGGATCCCCACGGCCGCGAGGTCGGCATCCAGGCGCTGGACGGATCCCTGGACCGTGGAGCCGGGATCCTGCGTGACCGTTCCGCCCAGCGTTCGGACGTCGCCGAGGACGGTCGAGCCGCCGGCCAGGGTCGCGCTGCCATCGATGACCGTCAGCCTCTCGGCGGTGCCACCCGACAGCGTTGCGCTGCCCCCGACGATGACGAGATCCTGGACGTCGCCGCGCACCGTGGCGCTTCCGCCCACGACGACCAGCGCGTCGAGGTCGTCTCCCGCCGCGACGTCGGCCGTGCCGTTGACCGACACGAGGACCCGGTCGGCCGGGTACGAAGGTTCCGCGGCGACGGTGGCGGACACGCCGATGCCGAGGACGAGGATGAGGGCGGCCAACAGGCCGATGAGGCGGTGCATCGAGTGCCCCTTTCGTGAGGACTGCGGTGGGCCCGGCTGCTGAGCGGCTTGCGCCGTCGATCGCGGTCCGGCCCGCGACGGTGGTTCGTTGTCATCACCGACGCTACGCCCGGGCTCACGCGGGGCCAATCCAGACACCCGGCGTCTTCGAGGTGGGGTTATCCCCACCATGGTGGGCGGACGCCTTTCGCGCGGGGCGTCGTCGGCGCAGAATCCGGGCGTGATCGATCGGCAGTTCCGGGTGGTCATCGCCGAGGACTCGGTGCTCCTGCGCGAGGGCCTCGTCCGGCTCATCGAGGATTCCGGCGCGCTCGTCGTCGCCAAGGTCGGAGACGGGCCGTCGTTCGTGGAAGCGGTCCTCGAGCACCACCCCGACGTCTCGGTGGTCGACGTCCGGATGCCCCCGACGCAGCGCGACGAAGGGCTTCGCGCCGCGATCGAGGCGCGCCGGCGCGTTCCCGGGTCACGCATCCTCGTGCTGAGCCAGTACGTCGAGCGGCAGTACGCGCGGGAGCTGCTCTCGGATGGAGCCGGCGGTGTGGGCTACCTGCTCAAGGACCGTGTCGCGGACGTCCGCGAGTTCATGGACGCCCTTCGCCGGGTCGCCGCCGGCGGGACCGCGCTCGACCCGGAGGTCGTCGCGCAGCTCATGGTCCGCCGCAGCCGGGACGATCGGCTCACCACGCTGACGCCACGGGAGCGAGAGGTGCTCGGCGCCATGGCCGAGGGGAAGACCAATGCCGGGATCGCGGCGGCGCTCGGGGTCACGGAGGGCGCCGCCGAGAAGCACATCAGCAACATCTTCGGCAAGCTCGACCTGCCCGATTCCCAGAGCGACCACCGCCGGGTCCTCGCGGTCTTGGCCTACCTTGGCGCGGACATCTGACCCGACGACGGCGCCCCGGCCGGCGAACGCGCGGTCAGCGGCGTCGGGGCGGTCGGTCAGGCACTGACGGTGACGGCGCTCCCGGTCTCGAGGTAGTTCTCGGCGTAGATCTCCTGGTTGAGCAGGATCCCGGCCGTTCGCATCGCGTCCATCAGCTCATGGTCGAACGGATCCAGGATCGCGGCGTCCAGGCCGGTGCCCATCGCCATGACCAGGTAGGTGCGATTGACCAGGCTCCGGTGGGTCGTCCCCTGCGAGACGTTGCTCAGGCCGACGATGATCCGCGGGGCGGGATCGCTCAGGGCCTTGAACATGCCGATCGCCTTGAGGGCGGCCGCGGACTGATCCTGGGCGGCACTGACCGGCAGGACGATGGGGTCGAGTAGCAGCCGATCCGGCGGCAGGCCCAGCTCCATCGCGCGAGCGACGATGGTCAGCGCGATCTCCGTCCTGGCGTCCGCGTTGCGCGGGATCCCGCGCTCGTCGATGGTCAGCCCGATGACGCTCGCCCCGTGCTCGACGGCCAGCGGGAGCAGGGAATCGAGCCGGTCCTGGGCTCCCGTCGTGGAGTTGATGATCGGGGGCCGCCGGGCGGCCGTGAGCCCGGACACGAGGACCGGCAGCTTCGGCGTGTCGATCGCCAGCGGCACGTCCACGGCGTCCTGAGCGGTCTCGACCAACCAGCGCATGACCTCGACCGGGTCGCCCTCCGTGGGGCCGGTGTTGATGTCGAGCGCCTGCGCGCCGGCCTCCACCTGCCGGCGGGCCAGGTCGGCGATCGCGGGCGCGTCACGCTCGGCGATCGCCCGCGCAACGACCTTGAACATCCCGTTGATGCGCTCTCCGATGATGAACATGGCACTCTCCCGCAAGCTAGGCCGGCGTTTC
>JAOUEG010000375.1 GCA_029858845.1 Chloroflexota bacterium
CAACGAGAACGAGCTGTTCGTGCGTCGGATGCGGGGCCTCGGCACCATCGATTCGGAGACCGCCCTCCGGCTGGGCATGAGCGGGCCGAACCTTCGGGCGACCGGGCTCCCGTTCGATATCCGGCGAGCCCACCCGTACAGCGTCTACCCGGAGCTCGACTTCGACATCCCGACGCGCGCCGAGGGGGATTGCCTGGCTCGCTACCTCCTGCGGATGGATGAGATCCGACAGAGCCTCCGGATCATCGATCAGTGCCTGCACCAGATGCCGGATGGGCCCGTGATGGCCAAGCTCCCGCGCCTGCTTCGCCCGCGACCGGGCCGAGCGTACGCCGGTGTCGAGGGCCCTCGCGGCCAGTACGCCGCCTACGTCGTGAGCGACGGGACGGACCAGCCCTTCCGGATGCGGATCCACGACCCGTCGTTCGTCCATCTCCAGGCCGTCGGCGTGATGATGCCCGGCCACCTCCTCGCGGACACCATGGCGGTCATGGCCTCGCTCGACCCGATCATGGGCGGTATCGACAAGTGATGGCGGCGCTCGGGGTGCGGCCGTGACCACGATCACCCGCGGTTGGGGCCGCCTGACGCTGCCCGGCAAGGTCATCCTCCTGACGCTGCCGGTGCTCATCGCCCTGACCGTCGGGATGGTGGCGGCCATCGTCGTGCTCGGGCGGCCGTTCGTGGATCTCGCGGCCTCCAACCTCGAAGTGGTGCGCTTCGTCCTGGCCGCCACGCTCGTCCTGGTCCTGACGATCCCGACGGCATTCCTGATCATCTACATGGAGATGAAGATCATCGCGCAGATGAACCTGCGGATCGGCCCGGACCGAGTCGGGCCGTACGGCTCACTGCTGTCGGTCGTGCACGGCCTCAAGGTCCTCATGAAGGAGGACTTCACCCCGACCGGAGCCGACCCGCTCGTCTTCACCTGGGCGCCGGTGGTGACCTATCTCGCCGCCGTGATGACGATGCTCGTGATCCCGTTCGGACCCGGCCTGTTCGGCCAGGATTTCGACATCGGACTGCTCTACTTCTTCGCGATCGGCGGCATGTCCGTCGTGGGCCTGCTGATGGGCGGGTGGTCCAGCTATAACAAGTACTCGCTGCTCGGTGGCCTCCGTGCGGCGGCCCAGGTGGTGAGCTACGAGATCCCGCTGACGCTGTCCGTCGTCGGCCTGATCCTGCTCGCCGGCACGATGAGCCTCAACCAGCTCGTGCTCAACCAGTCGGGCTGGTTCACGGACTGGTACGTCTTCCAGCAGCCGCTCGGCGCCGCGATCTTCCTGATCGCCGCCACGGCCGAGGCGAACCGTACGCCCTTCGACCTGACCGAGGCGGATTCGGAGATCGTCGCCGGATTCGCGACCGAGTACTCGGGCATGCGCTTCGGCTTCTTCTTCTTCGCCGAGTACGTGAACGTGTTCATCATCTCGGCCTTGACCGTGACGCTCTTCTTCGGCGGCTGGAACGCACCGTTCCCGTGGCCATGGCCGATCGAGCTGTCCATCGATCCAACGACCTGGGGCATCGGCCTGCTGTTCGTCGTCGCGATCGCCCCGATCGTGCTGACGCTGCTGTTCGCCATTCCCTTCTGGATCGCGAGCGCGAGGATCAAGGGCTGGCAGGCGCTCATCGCCGGCTTCGTGGTGGCCAACCTGTTCATCGTCGGGCTCCTCGGCGCCTGGGCCTACGTCGGCCTGGATTGGGTCGCCGGTATCCTCTGGTTCATGGCCAAGACCTACATCTTCGTGTTCACCTTCGTGTGGATGCGCGGCACCCTGCCGCGGATCAGGATCGACCAGTTGATGGACTTCGCCTGGAAGTGGCTGCTGCCGGCCGCCCTGCTGAACCTGTTCGTCACGGCGGCGGCCATCGTCGTGGTCAAGAGCTGAGGCCGATGGCATGAGCTTCATCCCCGGTATCGGCATCGCCAAGGGCATGGCCCTGACCCTGCGCCGATTCTTCGAACCGAAGGTCACGGTCCGCTATCCCGAGGACCGTCGCGATGTCCCGCACAAGTTCCGGGGGCGACTGCAGCTCCTGTACGACGAGTGGGGCACGCTGAAGTGCGAGACGTGCTTCCAATGCGCCCAGGCTTGTCCCATCGAGTGCATCGACATGGGCGGGATCGATACGCGCGGTCGCTATCACGTGCACTGGGGTGCCCCGGAGACGTACGGCGAACGGCGTGAGGAATCAGCCCTTCGCCGTTCCGGCCGCCCGGTCCCGGATCCGGCCTACCGCCCGTTCGAGCCGGTGGACCTGATGCACGTGGACGCGATCCTGGAAGAGCACGACCACGATCCAAAGCAGATGCTGGCGATCCTCGAGGCCACGCAGCGTGCGTACGGCTACCTGCCGATCGCCGCGCTGAAGCGCATCAGCCACAGGACGGGCGCCTGGTACGCGATGATCTACGGCACGGCGAGCTACTACGCGCACCTTCGCTTCGAGCCGGAAACCGCAGCCGCGCAGGGCGCGGCCATGACGGCTCATCGGCCAGGTGAGTCCAGCTACCTCGCCGCCCTGGATGTGGCGACCGGCCGAGGCAAGGACGCCGGC
>JAOUEG010000377.1 GCA_029858845.1 Chloroflexota bacterium
CTCAGCCAGGTCGTCCACCAGCGCCTCGCTGGCGATGGCCGTCTGCGGTACGCCGAAGCCGCGGAATGCGCCGCCGATCGGTCCGTTCGTGTGGATCGCCCGGGTGGTCGCGCGGACCGCCGGCACAACGTACGGCCCCGATGCGTGGACGGGGACCCGGTTCGCCACGGTGGGTCCCCACGAGGCGTAGGCGCCGGTATCGAAATCGGCGTGGAGGTCCATCGCTGTGAAGAGCCCGGATGCATCCGCGCCCATCGAGGCGGTGATCCGGGCGGGGTGACGCTTCGTCGTGGACCGCATCGATTCCGGCCGCGTGAAGGTGCAGCGGACGGGCCGGTCCAGGATCCACGCCGCCACGGCCACCAGCGGCTGGAGGGCGAGGTCCAACTTGCCACCGAAACCGCCGCCGCACGCGCTCGGGACGACCCTGACCTGGCTCGGATCGATGCCCAGGACGATGGCCAGACCGTCACGGTCCATGTACGGCGTCTGGGTCGTGGCGACGACCGTCACTCGGTCCCCGGTGCGCTGCGCATACCCCGCCTCCGGTTCGATGTAGGCATGCTCGACGTGCGCGGTCTCGAACGTCCCCGTCACCACGGCCTCCGCCGCTCCCAGGGCGGCAACCACGTCACCACGGACCACCCTTCCGGACGCGAGGACATTGCCCGGTGACGGATCGTGTAGGCGCGCCGCCCCTGGCTCCACGGCCGTCTCCCGGTCCAGCGCGGGGAGCACCTCCCAGGCGATCGGCAGATCCGCGTCCGCGATCCGTCCGATCGTCTCGTCGTCGCCGACGAGCGCGGCGACCGCCTCGCCTCGATAGCGGACATAGCCGTCGGCGAGGACCGGCTGGTCCTTCCCGGTGGCATAGATGCCGTGGACGTTGCGACCGGGCACGTCGGCAGCAACGAGGACGCGGGCGAGTCCCGGGTGCGCGGCCCGGAGTGCCGAGAGGTCGCCGATGGTGAAGCGGGCGTGGGCGTGTGGCGAGCGCACCACCCGCAGGCTGAGCGCGTCGGCTGGAGACGAATCGGCGCCGAACCGCGTGGCGCCCACGACCTGGTCGCTCCCGTCCACACGGGCGATCCGGGAGCCGACAGCGGTGCCGGCGGCGATCGCCGCCGATGGCACTGGGTCGGTCGTGAGGACCGCCTCCACGATCTTGCGATACCCGGTACAGCGGCACAGGACGCCGCCGAGGGCGTCCATCACTTCGGACTCCGACGGATCCGGTCGCTCCGCGATCAGGGCCTCCGCCGCCATGAGCATCCCAGGCGTGCAGATCCCGCACTGGGCTGCCCCGTTCGCCAGGAACGCGCCCTGCAGCGGGCTCAGCTCCTCGCCTTCCGCCAGCCCTTCCACCGTGACGACGTCCCGACCGTCAAGCTGGCCGAGCGGCACCAGGCACGCGCAGACCGGATCCCCGTCGAGGTGGACGGTGCAGGCACCGCAGTCTCCGGCGTCGCAGCCGACCTTGGTGCCCGTGAGGCCGAGATCCGCGCGCAGGACATCGGTCAGCCGCCGCATCGGATCGGCGACGACCGCCACGTCGCGCCCGTTGACGCGGAACGAGATCGGCGTGCCCATCCGGCTCATCCGGCCAGGTCCGCGACGGCCCTGCGAACCAACACGAGCGCGGCCTCCCGCCGATAGGCCGCGGTCGCGCGTACGTCGTCGATCGGCGTCAGGTGGGCGAGATCCGTGGCCTGGATCTCGGCCGCCAACCCCCTCGCCGGGACCCGACCGAGCAGCCGCGCCTCGGCCGCGGGGATTCGGAGCGGGACCTCCGAGCAGGCGCCGACGACGATCCGCGCCGCCATGATGTGCCCATCGGCACCAAGCTCGACGAGGGCCGCCACCATCGCGATGGAGATGACCAGGTAGGCCCGCGAACCAAGCTTCCGGAAGGTGGATCTCACCTCGCCCGGAGGGAGCCGGATCAACAGGCCCGTGACCAGTTCGTCCGGTCGACGACTCGTCCGCCGGTTGCCTTCGACGAATTCGTCGATCGGCACCTCGCGCCGGCTGGTGGTGGACCTGAGCTCCACGTGGGCGGCCAGGGCCATGAGGTTCGGCATCCCGTCGCCCGCCGGTGAGGCATTGCAGACGTTGCCGCAGATCGTCCCGCGGTTCTGGATCTGGATGCCACCGACCGCACGCGCCGCCGCCTTGACCCCGTCGAACGCCGGCGGAAGGTCGTGGCGAAGGAGATCGGACCAGGTCGCCTGCGCCGGGATCCGGCAGACTCCGTCCGCGACGGTGATGGTTCGGAGGTCGGGCAGGCCGCTGATGTCCAGCACGTCGTCGTCCATGACCCGGCCCACTCGGGCGGGGTAGATGTCCGTACCCCCGGCCAGGACGGTCCGGGGCAGAGCGTCAAGGGCGGAGAGCGCTTCGTCCATGCTCGCCGGCCGAAGATAGCTGCCCATCCGGTGCGATCAGGCGCGCACGAGCGGCAGGACGTCGGACGCGAGCATGTCCAGGGTCTCGGGGTTCCAGTCGAGCGGGTTCAGGATCACGTGCTCGACACCGCCCAGCGCCTCGATCTTCTCCCGGATCC
>JAOUEG010000376.1 GCA_029858845.1 Chloroflexota bacterium
CCGGACGACGCCCGTCCCGCGACGGTCCCGCCGCTGGTCCCGGGCGCGCCCGCGACGGGTGGCGCGCCTGTGGCCCCTCCCGACGCGGCCCGCGGGGCCCCCTCCGCGAAGGCGCGCCGACCCATCCGCCGAGGCCTCGCCGCGCTGGGGATCGGTGCCGTGCTGCTCGGCGCCCTCCTGATGGCCGCTCTTCCCGGGAGCGGCCTGATCCCGGCGTCGGACGGCCCGCAGGCGGCCATCGGCACGGCCACCCCGCGCCCGACAGCCCGCGCCACGCCCAGCCCGACGCCGGACCCCACTCCAGCTCCCACGCCCCGACCGTCGCCGACGGCGGCGCCCACCGTGGTTCCCGCCGGTCGGACCGAAGATCTGTGCGAACCGTTCCTCGGCCTGCCGTGCGGGTTGGATGCGGGGCGCTACGCTCCGTCTCGGTTCGAGCCCGCATTCGACATCCGGCTCGGTGACGGGTGGGCCACGGCCTTCCACGATCGCGAGTTGGTGGCCCTCAGCCGGGACGAGGGCCTGATGACGTTCGCGAGCGGCGTCACGACCGTGGACCCGGATGGCCGGGCGGCGAACCCCAGGGACCGTGCCCGCGCGCTCATCGAGGCCATCGTCGTCACCGACGGGGTCGCCGCCAGTCGGCCCGCCGCCGTCAGGATCGATGGTCGGCGCGGTCTGTCCATCGATCTCGCGCCGGTCGACGCGCGGCGGATCGCCCTGTTCTCGACGGCCGCGGAGACGTACTACCTGGAACCGGCCCGGACGACAAGGCTGGTGGCCATCGACGTCCGGGGTCGCGCGGTGCTGCTCGCGATCGAACCGTCCGACCGGTCGGACCTCAGGTCCATCCTCGACACGGCGGATGCGGCCGCCGGCACGATCCGGTGGCGATGATGGCCGATCGCCGCAACCGGTCGATCCTCCTGGGCCTCACGGCCATGGCCCTGGGTCTGAGCGCCGTGCTCGCCGCGGGCTCGGGTCTGGCACCGCTGGTCGCCTGGCTGGCGGGCTGGTCGGTCGTGACCTTCGCCGCGTATGGAGCGGACAAGACCCAGGCGGTCAGGGGTGGCTGGCGGATCCCGGAGCTCGGGCTGCACGGGCTCGCCCTGAGCGGGGGAGCGGCGGGCGGCTGGCTCGGGATGGTCGTGTTCCGCCACAAGCTTCGCCACGCCACCTTCATCTGGGTGCTCGCGGTGGCATCGATCATCCAGGTGGGCCTGCTCATCGCGACCCGCGGCTAGGGGCCGGCTTCCGGCACTGCGGGCGTCACGCTGTCGCCCCCCGTGTCAGGGACGCGGGATGCCGAGGACCCGTACCAGGAACTCGAGCCGATCGGCCCTGATCTCCGCCAGCCGCATATCGTGCTCGGCGTCATACGTCAGCGACGTGCTGCCATCGGCCGTCGCGCGCTCGAGTTCCCAGGCGGACATCGGCGCGATGTAGAAGTCGCGCGATCCGAACTGGAACAGGATCTCGATGTCGTGCAGCTCCCGGATGCACTCGATCGGATCCAGGGGTCGCAGCGCCCTCAGGTAGTCGATGCGATCCTCGTCGATCTGCCAGAAGGGCAGGAGCCAGTCGCCCCAGCGCGGGGTCGCCGCGACCACCACGAGGCCCCGCAACCGGTCCTCGCGGGCGGCCGCCACCGTCGCCAGCATCCCGCCGAAGTCATGCCCGACGACGGCCAGGCGCGACGGGTCGACCCCAGGTTCCTCCACGAGCCGATCCAGGCCGGCCTGCACGCGTCCGACCTCGGCGACGATGGCGGCCCGATCATGCTCGGCCCCGACGGGCGGCTGCTTCCATGGGAATCGGCCCTGGGGGAGCAGGCTGGTGATCCCGAGTCCGGCCCACCCGGCGGCTTCCTCGAGGAACTGCGTGCGGTCGCCGTCGGGCGCGCGGTCATCCAGCCAATGCCATGCGAGGACTGCGGGTCCCGTCACCCGGTCGCCATCCCCGGCGAACCAGGCCGGCCGGACGAGAAACGCCTCGACCGAACTGCCGTCCGGGCCTTCGAACGTGATGTCGTCGATATCGTGTGGCGTGCCGCCCATCGATCGCCCCTGCATGCTCGGGCTGATGGTGGCACGGCACGCGCGACTTCGCCCGCTGGCGCGGGTGGGCTAGGCTTCGCAGAACCATGCCGCTCGTCACGACCGATGCCCTGACCAAGCGCTACCCCGGCGGGGTCACCGCGTTGGACGGGCTGACCCTGGAGCTCGAGCCCGGGATCATCGGCCTGGTCGGCGCCAATGGCGCCGGCAAGAGCACGCTGCTGCGGATCCTGCTGGGGCTGCTGGACGCCACATCGGGCAGTGCCACCGTTCTCGACCACGACGTTCGCACCGAGGGGACGACGCTGCGCCGCTATGTCGGCTACATGCCCGAGTACGACTGTCTCCCACCGGACGTCACGGCCACCGACTTCGTGGGGCAGATGGCGCGGCTCTCCGGCCTGCCGGCCTCCGGCGCGCGCGAGCGGACGGCTGAGGTCCTCCGCCACGTCGGCTTGTACGAGGAGCGCTATCGGCCGATCAGCGGCTACTCCACCGGCATGAAG